>CAZZCQ010000072.1:0-6694 GCA_964652285.1 uncultured Tissierella sp. | reverse complement strand
ATTTCATTTGCTCCCGTTGGTCGCATGAAATTGGGATTCTTTGCGTTTGACCTACCATCGATTTGTTTCACAAATCGGGTTAGGTCATAAAAAAAGAAGTGCTATTAACACTTCAATGCTTTATTTGTCCTCAAAACCCTTTTTTATATAATGTAGTATTATGCTTGCTGTTTCTTCTATTGCTCGATAAGACACATCTATAACAACGCATCCTAATTCTTCCATAATCTTCGTAGAATACTCCAATTCAAGATTGATTCTATCTACATTAGCATAATTTGCTGTACTCTCTAAGCCCAATGCTTTTAATCTTTCTTTCCTTATCTCATTCAACTTTAATGGGTTTGCAACTAAACCAATGACACATCTAGGATCTTTTTCAAACAGCTCTTTAGGTGCTTGTACTTCTGGAACTAAAGGTACATTTGCTACTTTGTATAATTTATGAGCCAAATACATACTAAGAGGTGTTTTCGAAGTTCTTGACACACCAACTAAGCAGATATCTGCTTTCACAATACCCCTAGGGTCTTTTCCATCATCATACTTAACAGCAAACTCAACAGCTTCCACTTTTTTATAATAGGACTCATCTAATCTTCTAATAATACCTGATTCTCTTTTAGGCTTAAAACCCAGTTTGCTTTCTAATGCTTCCATTGGTGGCGTCATCACATCTACAGTTGGAATATCATATTCAATCCCTTTTCGAATTATATAATCACGATTATGTTCCGATACTGTAGTATAGATAATTATACTACTACGCTTTCTAGCATCATCAAATATTCCCTTGATCTGATCTTCTCCTACAATATAGGGATATCTTTTAATCTGAAAATTACTCGGGATAAACTGTCTTACTGCAGCTTTTGCTATCAGCTCTCCAGTTTCACCTATAGAATCTGACATAACATAGATTGTAATTTGTGGTTCCATCTGATAACCCCCTAAGTATTATTGCCTAATTCAACAAATAACCTTGTAATTGTAGTTTTAGTAATCCTTCCAATTACTTTATATAGTTTCTTGTCTTCATCTATTGTCTCAACGACAGCTAATCCATCAATTTCATGTTCGATTAACTCCTGTGCGGCTTTCAATAAAGTATCTTCGGGCTTAATATATACAACATTTGGCATTCTTGTCATTATAACTCCAACTGGTACCTTATGTAAATCAGTCCCCCCAATTGCAGTTCTGATTATATCTTTTCTTGATACTACTCCAGACAGCACACCCTTATTTGAAATAAAAATTGATCCTACATTTTCCAAAAACATTGCTACTATAGCATCATAGATTGAATTAGATTCATCTACAACAACTGGTACGGACTTTACCTCATCGACTAATATGCTTTTAATTTCATCAGAGAAAAGATTCAATCCTGTCTTGCCAGTGAAAAAATATCCAACTCTTGGTCTTGCATCTAAGATTCCTGACATTGTCAAGATAGACAAATCTGGTCTTATTGTTGATCTAGATAGATTCAACTCATTAGCTATCGCTTCACCTGTGATAGGTTGATTCTTCTTAACAATATCTATGATTAACTCTTGTCTTTTGTTGAGTTGTATATCAATCACCACCTATCCAGTATAAAAAAGACTACTTATTTACAAGCTTTGAAAAATCACATACTAACATCATTGTATCATATATCTTTCTTAGTAAGGCTAATCTATTGTTCCTTAAATCCATATCATCAACCATAATCATGACATTATCTAAAAAATTATCAATAGGTTCCTTTAATAAGACAAACATATCTAATGCTTTATGATATTCTTTCTTTTCAATGAAACCCAAAACCTTTTCTTCTATATTATTAAAACTATCATAAAGGAGTATACCCTCATCAGTTAATAAACCTCTTTTTACCTCACTAGAATCTGTGCCTTGAGCAAGTGTAGAAACCCGGTTAAATGCTTGTAATACTTCAGATAAATCAGTATTGTTTATCCAATGGTTAATCCTCTCAGCTTTAATCTTCATATCATAAATTTGATCTGTATCAGCACTTAGTACTGCATCAATTACATCATGTCTAATCTTCATATCAGCAAAGATTGATTTAATTCTACCAGTAAAGAACTTATTTATCTCTGCTTTAACCTTATTATAATCAAATGGTAAACTCATTTCATCCACATAGATATATAAGGCAAAGTCTATTAATTCGCTAAGAGAAAGATTTAATTTTCTATCCAATATTATGTTGATTATACCTAAAGCATTTCTTCTAAGCCCGAATGGGTCTTGTGAACCTGTTGGTTGTATATTAATTGCAAACATTCCTACTATTGTATCTAATTTATCAGCTAAACTCAAGATTGCTCCTGCAGTAGTTGTTGGTAATTTATCTCCAGAAAACCTTGGCAAATATTGTTCGGATATTGCTAGACAAACTATTTCATTCTCGTGAGAAATTCTAGCGTATTCCATACCTAGCTTCCCTTGAAGTTCTGTAAACTCTGTAACCATCTTTGTTACCAAGTCAGCTTTAGATAGATATGCTGCTCTATCTAGGTTTTTCTGTGTCTCTTCTCCTATCTCTAAATAAGTACCTACCTTCTCAGATAATTTCTGAACTCTAAGTGTTTTATCATAAAGTGTCCCTAGTTTTTCTTGGAAGATAATACCCTTTAACTCATCTACATATTCCTCCAGAGGTTTACTGGTATCCTCATTGAAGAAGAACTTGGCATCTTCTAATCTTGCATCTAGAACCTTTTCATTTCCCCTGACAACAGTATCGATATATTCATCATTACCATTCCTAATAGTTATAAAATATGGTAGCAACCTACTCTTATCATCTACAACTGGAAAATATCTTAGATGCTCCTTCATTGGTGTTATAACCACATCCTTTGGTAGTTTTAGATACTCCGCTTTAATTCTACCAATTATTGGTGTTGGATACTCTACAAGATTTGTAACTTCATCTAATAAAGCCTCGTCTTGAATTAGCTTTCCACCTTTTTCTTTAGCAAGCCTTTCTGCACCATATTTAATGATTTCTTGCCTTTCTTTTTGATTGACTATGACATAGTTTTCTCTTAATTTACTTATATATGATTCTATATTATCTATGAGAATTTCCTTTTTTCCCAGAAACCTATGCCCTCTTGTTGTGTTGGACACAGGAATACCTTCAAAATCAAAGGCTACAATCTCCTTGTCCAGTATAGATACTATCCATCTAATAGGTCTAGCAAATCTTAAGTTCTTGCCTCCCCATCTCATAGACTTAGGAAATATGATAGATTTTATAATATCAGGAGCAATCTTAGAGAGTATAGAACTTGTTGATTGCCCTTTCTTCAATACTCTAGCATATACATACTCTTCACCATTCTTATCTGAATAAAATATGTCCTTTTCCCCAATATTATGTCCTCTCATAAAACCCAATAATGCTTTAGATGGATTACCATCATCATCAAAAGATATCTTCTTTGATGGTCCTTTAACTTCTTCAGTCAAATCCCCCTGTTCCTCATCTAAACCAGTGATAATTGTGGTCAACCTTCTAGGTGTTGAATAGACAGCTATATGTTCAAAATTAAGTCTTTCAACTTCTAAGCTGGAAGTAAAATTATCATTTAACTGTTTTAAAGTATCCTCAACATATCTAGCTGGAATCTCTTCCATTCCAATCTCCAGTAAGTAACTCTTAGTCATTAGAAACACCTTCTTTCTTTAATAAAGGGAATCCCAATTCCTTCCTCTGCTCTAAATAACTATGGGCAACATTTCTAGCTAGATTTCTAACTCTACTTAAATAATTAGTCCTCTCTGATACTGCAATTGCACCTCTAGCATCGAGAACATTGAATGTATGCGAACATTTTAATACATAATCATAACTTGGTAATACTAAATTGTCTTCCAAGGCATTTTCTGATTCCTTTTCATAGGTATTGAAGAGTTCTTTTAATATTTCAATATCTGCTTTTTCAAAACTGTAAACAGAATGTTCATATTCTGCTTTTTTGAAAATATCAGCATATGTAATATCTTCATTCCACTTAATCTCAAATACATTATCTACATCTTGTAAATACATAGCTATTCTCTCTAGACCATAAGTAAGCTCAGCTGATTCCAATTCACAATTTATACTACCAACCTGTTGAAAATATGTAAATTGAGTAATTTCCATTCCGTCTAGCCATACTTCCCAACCTAATCCCCATGCTCCAAGTGTTGGCGCTTCCCAATTATCTTCGACAAATCTTATATCATGTTTAATTGGATCAATCCCTATAGCCTTTAAGCTATCTAGATATAAATCTTGCACATCTTCCGTAGATGGTTTTAGAATTACTTGCATTTGGTGATGCTGATATACTCTATTAGGATTTTCACCATATCTTGCATCAGCTGGTCTTCTTGAAGGCTCAACATATACAACCTTCCACGGTTCTGGTCCTAAGGCTCTCAAAAATGTATGAGGGCTCATAGTCCCTGCACCTTTTTCTATATCATATGGTTCCATTATTAAGCATCCTTTTTCTCCCCAATAGTTAAGCAATTTCAGCATTAAATCCTGAAAATACATAATAACCCTCCTATTAATAATTCTATAATTTTCCCTATTTTATCTATATTTAAGCAATGGTATTCAGCTAGTAATATTATTTTTCATCCCATAATAAATATGAAAGGTTAGGCCACCTTTCTACTTCACCTAATCTTATGCTTACTGTAATAATTTAACAAATAATCTCCACAATGTCAACTAAGCAAGTCATTCCGAGTCTAGTTTATTTGATCTATAAAACTCTAAAGAGTTGAATCCTTTTCTATCAATATTATATAAAATGTACTCTTCTAAAATATTATGAATCTTATATAATACTTCCTCAGATATTTTTAAATCGTCCAATTTATCCAACTCAATATATATAAGTTTTATCATTGCTTCATAATCATTTATACTTATAGTTTTTGCACTAATATCTTTTGTATAACAATTAGTACAAATCAAACCACCCTCTGAATTGCTAAATCTATAGCCTGTTGATTCTCCATTCCCACACATAACACAAGCACTTAAATAAGGCCTATATCCCAAAAATGATATATATTTTAGCTCAAAGGCTACTATGAGTTTTAAATAGTTGTCTGTAAGTGCTGCCAATATTCTAAGTGTTTTCTCCACTAATAAGAAAATTCTTTCGTTTGTTTCTTCGGCAGCTACTGACTTTTCAATTAGTTCCAATATATAAAAACCATAGATCATTCTATCCATATTCTCACGAATATTATAGAAGGAGTCTATTATATCTGCTTGGTTGATATAATAGAAATTCCTGCCTTGTGTTAATTGATATTCATTGTATGAAAATATTTGAGTATTAGCTATTAGTCTGGATTTAGGTCTATTAGCTCCTTGAGCCATTACGCTGATTTTCCCTAACTTCTTAGTGTAAATGCTCAGTATCTTGCTTGTTTCTTGATATTTAATCTCTTTTAGAACAATCCCTTCAGTTTTTATCATTCTTTTCACCGCTTATTTATATCCAAAATATTTTACCTTACTATCCTTATCTCTCCAATTCTTTTCAACCTTTACCCATAATTGAAGGTTAATTTTACTTCCCATTAAATTTTCAATATCCTGCCTTGCACTCTCTCCGATGGTTCTTAACATATTCCCTTTTTTCCCGATTATTATTCCTTTATGGGACTCCTTTTCGCAATATATATTGGCAAAGACATCTATGATTTCCTTATCTTTTCTTGTCTTGATGGAATCAATATCCACAAAAATTCCATGAGGTACTTCTTCTTCAAGGTTGATTAAGGTTTTTTCACGGATTATCTCTGCAATAATAAATCTCTCTGGTTGATCTGTAATCATATCCTCTGGAAAATACTGAGGTCCCTCAGGCAATTTCTCCTTGATTGCATTAATATATTCTTCAATATTTGTATCATTTAATGCTGATATTGGGATTATCTTATCAAATAGATTCATGTCCTTATATTTTCTTACTAGGATTCCAATATCCTCTTCATCCAGTCTATCACATTTATTTATCAATAATATGATTGGGGTTGATACACCTGTCAGTTGGTCTAGAATATAATTATCAAGTTTCCCTATATTCATACTATCATCAATCATAAATGTAATGATATCAACTTCCTCTAAAGTGCTTTTAGAGAGTTTTAGCATATATTCACCTAAGACATTTTTAGGCATCTGGATGCCAGGTGTATCCAAGAATACAACTTGAAAGTCCTCTCCTGTATATACCAACTGTATCTTGTTTCTTGTGGTTTGGGGTTTATCTGAAATAATGGAAATCTTCTCCCCAATAACTTTATTTAGCAGTGTTGACTTGCCAACATTTGGTCTGCCGATCACACTTACAAATCCTGATTTATACATAGATTGCATCCTCTCTAGCTGTTTTTTAAGTCTTCTGGTCCAAAACTATTTGGTAGAAGTTCTTCAAGTGAATATTCTTTATAATCATCTACAGAGTTAGCAATTATAACAGTAGCATCCTTGCCAAATTCTCTAATCACCTGTCTACATACTCCACAAGGAAATGTTGGATTTGCATCTCCTACTATAGCGATTGTTTTAATCCTAGTGCTTCCTTCAGAAACAGCCTTAAAGATTGCTGTTCTCTCTGCACATAAAGTAGGAGAGTATGATGATATTTCAATA
>CAZZCQ010000071.1:4009-6955 GCA_964652285.1 uncultured Tissierella sp. | reverse complement strand
ATTCTTATAGTAGATTGAATTAACATGACTCATCTTACATCCTCCAAAAATAAAACCCCTCCTTAAGAAGGGGTTTTATTTAGATTTCCATTAACTCTTCTTCTTTGTTTTCAGTAACAGCATCTATCTCTTTGATGTATTTATCGGTTATATTCTGTATCTCTTCTTCAGCTTTTTTTCTATGATCCTCAGTTAACTCTTTGCTCTTTTCCATCTTCTTTATTTGATCAATACTATCTCTTCTAATGTTCCTGATTGCTACTTTGGAATTTTCTGCATTCTTTCTTACTACTTTGGTCAACTCAACTCTTCTTTCTTCCGTCAACTGAGGTATGGCTAGTCTTATTATTTTCCCATCATTGGAAGGATTAATTCCTAAATCTGATTTCTGTATTTCTTTTTCAATAAGAGGTATTAATTTAGAATCCCATGGTTGTATTGCCAACAAACGTGGTTCGGGAGCTGAAACACTTGCTACTTGTTTTAGTGGAGTTAGTTGCCCATAATAATCAACCGAAATCCTATCCAATAATTGTGGATTAGCTCTCCCTGCCCTAATGCCTTGCAATTCTTCCTTATAAACTGATACCGTTTTCTGCATCTTATTTTCAGTATCCTTAAAAATTGGTAAATTCATTTTACTCCTCCTTTACTTGTGTTCCAATTTTACTACCTAAAACGACTTTGATAATGTTGTTAGGCTCATCAATTCCAAATATAATCAGTGGGATTTTATTATCCATACATAAAGATGTAGCTGTTGAATCCATTATTCCTAATCCCATATTTAGTATATCAATATAATTCAAAGTTTCAAACTTTTTAGCTTGATTATTTGTGTTAGGATCTGAATCATATACTCCATCTACTCCCTTTTTAGCTAACAATATAACCTCAGCTTCGATTTCAGCTGCTCTTAAAGCTGCAGCGGTATCAGTGGAGAAATATGGATTACCAGAACCAGCAGCGAAGATAACTACACGACCCTTTTCTAAATGCCTAATAGCTCTCCTTCTTATATAGGGTTCAGCTATTTGATTCATTTCTATGGCGGATTGTACTCTTACTATGACATCCATTTTCTCAAGAGCATCCTGTAACGCTAAAGCATTCATGACAGTTCCTAGCATTCCCATATGATCTGAAGTTGTTCTGTCCATTTCTTTAGCACTTGCACCACGCCAGAAATTACCTCCGCCTACTACTACTGAAACCTCAACTCCTATATCATGAATCTGTTTAATCTCGTTTGCAATTCTACTAACTGTTGAATTATCAATCCCAAGCCCTTTTTGGCCAGCTAAAGCTTCGCCACTTAATTTCAATACAATTCTTTTAAAAATTGCCCCCATTTTTTCACCCCTTATGTAAATATGTATGCTTATTTAAATGGAGAACAACATGTGTTCTCCATTTCTTATTGTCCTATTTGCTTTGCAACCTCTTCAGCAAAATCTTCATTTCTTTTTTCTAGTCCTTCTCCAACTTCATATCTAGCAAACCTTCTAATGACAATATTCTCACCAATTTTGGAGATAATTTCATTAAGAACATCTAATACCTTCTTATCAGTATCCTTAATAAACACTTGATCTAATAGGCATATTTGCTCATAGAATTTTCCCATTCTACCTTCAACCATTTTTTTGGCTATATGCTCAGGTTTCCCTTCATTTAATGCTTGTTGTACAAGAACATTTCTTTCTCTTTCAATTACATCTTCTGGAACATCATCCCTTTTTACATACTTTGGGTTTGATGCAGCTACTTGCATAGCCATATCTTTAACGAAATTTTTGAATTCATCATTTTTTGCAACAAAGTCGGTTTCAGTATTGATCTCTATTAGTACACCAATTCTACCACCATGTATATATGCTTCTACTAAACCTTCAGAAGCTATTCTACTAGCCTTTTTTGCAGCTGAAGCTAGGCCTTTCTCTCTCAATAAGTCAATGGCCTTTTCAATATCACCGTTGGTTTCAACCAAAGCTTTCTTACAATCCATCATGCCTGCTCCGCTTCTTTCCCTTAACTCTTTTACAAGTGAAGCACTAATACTCATATGTGTCCCTCCCATTATTTAAAAATAGTAAGAGCTAAAAGGCAATGCCCCTTAGAGCCCTTACCACTCTAATTATTCTTCGATAGATACTTCTTCGTAAGATTCTTTATTAGAATCAGTTTTTTTAGTATTATCTAGATTAGAATCTTCCACAACAGATTCTATTTGTTCGCCTTGTCTACCTTCTAATACTGCATTTGATATAGTTTCAGTTAGTAATTTCACCGCTCTAATTGCATCATCATTTCCAGGTATTATAAAATCAATTTCATCAGGATCGCAATTAGTATCAACTATTCCAACTACAGGAATACCAAGAATATGAGCTTCTTTAACAGCTATTCTCTCTTTTCTTGGATCTACTACATATATAACATCAGGTGGTCTATCCATGTTTTTTATTCCACCTAGAAATTTCTCCAATCTTTCTGCTTCATGCCTTAATTGAATTACTTCTTTCTTTGGTAGAACATCAAAGATACCATCCTCTTCCATCTTAGCTAATTCATGTAATCTATCGATTCTTTTACGAATAGTACTGTAATTGGTTAACATACCACCTAACCATCTTTGATTTACATATGGCATATTACATCTTTTAGCTTCTGCTTCAATAGCTTCTTGAGCTTGCTTCTTAGTTCCTACGAATAATATTTCTCCGCCCTCAGCAACAACATCTTTCACAAAATTATATGCAGTCTCTACCTTCTTAACTGTTTTTTGCAAGTCAATAATATAGATACCATTTCTCTCTGTAAAAATATATTGGGCCATCTTTGGATTCCATCTTCTAGTTTGGTGACCAAAATGAACTCCAGCTTCTAGAAGACTCTTCATAGTAATAACTGACATATTAATTCACCTCCAAGTTTTATTCCTCC
>CAZZCQ010000071.1:0-3909 GCA_964652285.1 uncultured Tissierella sp. | reverse complement strand
AGACTCTTCATAGTAATAACTGACATATTAATTCACCTCCAAGTTTTATTCCTCCATCCTCTTCAAATATACTAAGACCCAGTGGGACTCCTTAGAATATCAGAGAATGTGTGTAATCACTATAGTAGTATAACACACCAATTTTCAATAATCAATGAAAATTTCACCCTAAACAAGAATCATAAATAATAAATGATTATTGTCTAGCTTTTTTTAATTCTTCCACTAACCTATCATTCAACACCTTAATATATGTTCCTTTCATTCCTAATGATCGAGATTCAATAACTCCAGCACTTTCTAATTTACGTAGTGCATTGACTATTACGGATCTGGTTATTCCAACTCTGTCTGCAACTTTGCTAGCTACCAGTAGCCCTTCTGAACCATCTAATTCATTAAATATATGCTCCATTGCTTCTAATTCTGAATAGGATAAGGTATTGATAGCCATTTGTACAACTGATTTTTTTCTAGCTTCTTCCTCAATTTCTTGACTTTTAGCTTGTAAAATTTCCATACCTACAATGGTAGCACTATATTCAGCTAGAACTAAATCCTCTAGTGAAAACTCTCTATTGAATCTTGCTAATAGTAAAGTACCAAGTCTTTCACCACCACAACTTATTGGTATAATTGTAGCAATCTTCCCTGGATGGTCACATTCAGCAAACTCATCAAAAACACATTCTTCAAAATCAGTTACATTCTCATTTGTTTCAGTAACTTTAAGTAATTTATCGTTATATTTCTTTGGAAATCTTCCTTTTTTGCTTATCTCATTTTCAACAACATCACATTTGAATCCAGGAGAAAGATGATATCCTAAAACCTTACCTCTCTTATTAGCAATATAGATATTTGCCTCTAAAATTTCACTCAATATCTTGCTAATTTCCGCAAAAGATATGGGATCTGCACCATAATCCTGAAGCGTTTTATTCAATTTTCTAGCTTTTTGTAATATGTTTTCCACATGCGTGTCCTCCTAATTTGGCTTATATTTATTCTAATTTTCAAGATGTTACTTGAAATATTCAATTCTGAATATTCTAATCAAAAGTTTACTATATTTTTAACAAAAAGTATAGTATTTTTATTTCATTTTTAAATATTTACATTTATTGTTACTGCAAGTAATAGTCTCACCTTTTTTACTTCTTTTGATTACCATATACTCTCCACATCTAGGGCATTTTTCTCCCACAGGCTCATTCCATGATACAAATTTGCATTCAGGGTAGTTTGAACAACCGTAAAATACTCTTCCCTTTTTAGACCTTTTTCTTACTACTTCGCCACTTTCACAAATCGGGCATTTAACATTAATCATATCCAACAATGGTTTAGTATTTTTACATTCAGGATATCCTGGACATGCTAAAAATTTACCATATCTACCCATTTTGATTACCATATTTCTACCACATTTTTCACAAATTTCATCTGTTACTTCATCTTTAATCTCAATTTTGTCTATTTCATCTTCTGCTTTTAACAACAATCCTTTAAAATTAACATAGAAATCATCCACAACACCCTTCCATTGGAGTTTCCCATCAGCAATTTCATCCAACTTATCTTCAAGATCTGCAGTAAATTCTTCGTTTACAATATCACTAAAGTATTCCTTTAAAAGGTCGTTTACTAAAATACCTAGTTCTGTGGGGAAAAAGGATTTTTTCTCTAAATATACATAATTTCTAGCTAAAATTGTTGCTATTGTTGGTGAATAGGTACTTGGCCTTCCTATACCCAGTTCTTCCATTATTTTAATCAAAGAAGATTCAGTATATCTAGCAGGCGGTTGCGTAAAGTGTTGTTTTGGAATAATATCCTTTAATTTTAAAATATCTCCTTCAGATAGGTTAGGTAGTTTTTTGTCCTTCTCCTCCTCATCAACCGTGATATATACCTTCAAAAAACCAGGGAATATTAAAAGACTACCAGTGGTCCTAAAGAGGAAATCGTCACTCAAAATATTGACATTGAGTGTATCATATTTGGCAGGTGTCATCTGCGAACCTACAAATCTATCCCAAATCAACTTATATAATTTGAATTGATCTTTTGTTAGGGAAGATTCTATATCTTTGGGGTTTCTAAATACACTAGTGGGTCTAATAGCTTCATGGGCATCTTGGGAATTTTTATTGCCTTTTCTACTATAATTTCTTCCACCATTAGAGTATTCTTTACCATAGTTCTCAAGTATATAAGTCTTTGTTGCATTAATTGATTCACTAGATACCCTAGTTGAATCAGTTCTCATATAGGTAATAAGTCCAAAAGTCCCATCGCCCTTTATATCCATGCCTTCATATAATTGTTGGGCAATAATCATTGTTTTCTTTGTTGTAAAACCAAGCTTCTTGGATGCATCTTGTTGCATAGTACTTGTTGTATATGGAGCATAAGGATTTCTCTTTCTTACACCCTTTTTAATGCTATCAACAACAAACTTATCTTTATTAAGCTTATCCAAGATTTCATCCACATCTTCTTTGGTTTTTAATTCTATATTCTTTTCCTTACCATCAATATACTTACCTATGAAATTAGCTTCAAACTCATCTTTGTCCTTATTGAGTAATACAGTAAGACTCCAATACTCTTTGGGATCAAATTTGTTTATCTCCTCTTCTCTATCACATATCAATTTACATGCAACAGATTGGACTCTACCTGCACTTAGACCTTTTCTTATCTTCTTCCACAGTAATGGACTGATCTTATAACCAACCAATCTGTCTAGTACTCTTCTAGCCTGCTGAGAATCTATCAAATCTTGGTCTAGTTTTCTAGGCGATTTAATCCCTTTTTGTATAGCTTCCTTAGTGATTTCATTGAATTCAACTCTTATCTTCTCATCTTGACCTATATCTAAAATATGAGCTAAATGCCATGCAATTGCTTCTCCTTCTCTATCAGGGTCGGTAGCTAAGTATATTTTTTCAGACTTCTTTGCTTCCTTTTTCAAATCACTAATAACAGGCCCCTTACCTCTGATTGTTATATAATTAGGCTCATAATTATTATCTATATCAATTCCCAACTTACTCTTAGGCAAATCCCTTACATGTCCAACTGATGCAACCACTCTGTAACTTCTACCTAGGAATTTCCCAATAGTCTTAGCCTTTGCTGGTGATTCCACGATTACCAAATTTTTTGCCATATATTCACCTCCATGATTAACTAATAGAATATGTTCTACTAGTTAATTCTTTAATTACTCCTTTTAATTCTAAGATAGTTAATGCACTGATGACAATAGATATACCAAGACCAGTTTTGTGAACGATTAAATCACAATGTAAAGGTCTTTCTTTAAGAAGTTCAACAATCATAATTTCAATTTCACCTAAGTCACTATAATCAATTTCTTCATCATTATGTATTAGAGTTCTTTGCTTTAATTCATATATTTCGTCTAAAATATCATCTATATCTAGTAAAGGGATAGCACCATCTCTAATTAGCTTATTTGTACCACCACTATATATACTATTAATATTACCAGGGACGGCAAAAACATCTTTCCCTTGTTCCAAAGCATGGTGGGCAGTAATTAAAGAGCCTGATCTTTCTTTAGCTTCAATCACTATTACTCCCAATGATAGACCCGAGATGATCCTGTTTCTTTTAGGGAAATTATATGCTAATGGTTGTGTCCCGATTGGAAATTCTGTTAATACCAGACCATTCTTTATAATTTCATCATATAGATATATATTGTTCTTAGGATATCTTACATCTAATCCATTCCCTAGAACTCCAATGGTTCTTCCATCATATTTTAA
Organism: uncultured Tissierella sp.; assembly: GCA_964652285.1. GTDB lineage: Bacteria > Bacillota > Clostridia > Tissierellales > Tissierellaceae > JAAYTL01. Next base: position 106 of record CAZZCQ010000071.1, on the reverse strand, counting down.
TGCTGTTTTATGAGCAATAGAATCAATTCCCAAGGCTAATCCGCTTACTATAGTAATACCTAAATCAACTAACTCTTTAGTAAATTTCTCACAAACCCATTTACCA
>CAZZCQ010000070.1:0-7007 GCA_964652285.1 uncultured Tissierella sp. | reverse complement strand
TTTGCGTTTGACCTACAACCTCTATTTGCTCCGCAGGACTCCTTTGGGGAGTGCCCCAGGTACCATCGGTTTACTTCACAAACCAGGTTAGGTCATAAAAATCAAATAAACTCGTCTCTTAAATCTAAGAGACGAGCTATATACCCGTGGTGCCACTCTAATTGCATTTTTATATAAATACAACTTGAAACAAATAACGCTTTGATCGCGTAATGGGATACTCACCTAGGTTTTGCCCCATTAATCTCTGCAACTCTATTCATTAAGCTTTCTATCTTCTGGTTCTCAGCTTTATCCAGTTCTCTGTAAGATATACATAGGCATAAGACTTTTGCATCACTGAAATAACTTATTAATGTTGTAAACTATTCTATGGTTTTTCTATATATTTGTCAAGAAGAAATCCGCTTATTTTCTCAAATTATAGAATGTTTTCTTGCCTCTATATTGAGCTGTATCCCATAATTCTTCTTCAATTCTCAATAATTGATTATATTTTGCAACCCTATCAGTTCTTGATGGGGCTCCAGTTTTTATCTGCCCAGCATTCAGTGCTACAGCCAAATCAGCTATTGTGGTATCCTCTGTTTCTCCGGATCTATGAGAAATTACAGCTGTATATCCATTTACCTTGGCCAATTCAATTGCATCCAAGGTCTCTGTAATAGTTCCTATTTGATTCAATTTTATCAGGATTGAGTTGGCTACTTCTAACTCAATTCCTTTTTCTAGTCTTTCAACATTTGTTACAAATAGATCGTCACCCACTAATTGAATCCTATCTCCTAATTTATCTGTAAGTGATTTCCAACCATCCCAGTCATCTTCATCTAACCCATCTTCAATGGAGATAATTGGATATTTGTCAACTAAATCAGCATAGAAATCTATCATTTGATCAACTGATAGTTCTCTACCTTCACCCTCTAATTTGTATATCTTCTTATCTTTATCATACATTTCAGATGCAGCTACATCTAATGCAAGCATTACATCTTCCCCTGGTGTGTAGCCCGCCTTTTCAATAGCTTGAACAATTGTAGATAGTGCTTCTTCATTACTTGAAAGATTTGGTGCAAAACCACCTTCATCGCCAACTGCAGTATTCAGTCCCTTAGCTTTGAGTTCTGCTTTTAAACTGTGGAAAATCTCAGCTCCCATTCTTAAGGCTTCTCTAAAATTTACTGCCCCTACAGGCATAACCATAAATTCCTGAATATCCACATTATTGTCAGCATGTTCTCCACCATTCAAAATATTCATCATTGGTATAGGCAATACCTTTGCATTAACTCCTCCAATGTATTGATAAAGTGGCATGCCAAGTTCATCTGCTGCAGCTCTTGCTACTGCTATGGATACACCTAAAATTGCATTAGCTCCAAAGTTAGCTTTATTTGGAGTTCCATCTAAATCAATCAGCAATTGATCAATGGATACTTGGTCAAATACATCCATTCCAACTACTTCAGGTGCAATTTTCTCATTCACATTATTTACTGCATTAAGAACTCCTTTGCCTAGATACCTTGATTTATCTCCATCTCTTAATTCTACAGCTTCAAAAGCCCCTGTAGAAGCTCCAGATGGTACCAAGGCTCTTCCAAATGCTCCACTCTCAGTCCAAACTTCTACTTCGATTGTAGGATTTGCTCTTGAATCCAATACTTCTCTAGCATATACATCTATTATTATACTCAAACTAATTTCCTCCTTAGTAATATATAGTATGTCATCCTAAGTTTTAGCGAATGATCTTAAATGTATTAAGATAACAAGATTCTTCGTCACAGGCTCCTCAGAATGACAGTTTGTGTCGCATGTATGTCTATCCCTACTCTGTTAGATTATCTGGCAATTAAACTTTGTCCTGACATCTCAGCTGGTTTGTCTAGGTTTAGCATTTCCAATAGTGTTGGAGCTAAATCTGCTAATTTCCCATTTCTCAACTGAGTACCTTCTTCTCCAATAAATATCAAAGGTACCTTGTTCGTCGTATGAGCTGTCACTGGATTTCCTAAATTATCTAATAATTTTTCTGCATTACCATGATCTGCAGTTATAAGTGCTTTGCCTCCTTTAGACACTAGGACTTCAACAATTTCACCAAGACACATATCTACGGTTTCTATGCCCTTTATTACTGCTGAAATGACTCCTGTATGCCCTACCATATCAGGATTTGCAAAGTTTAAAACAATTAAATCATATTTATCCATATTCATTCTTTTGATTACTTCGTTCTTTACCTCTATAGCACTCATTTCTGGTTTCAAATCATATGTTGCTACCTTTGGTGAAGGGATCAATACTCTATCTTCATTCTCATATGGTTCCTCTATACCCCCATTTAAGAAAAAAGTTACATGCGCATACTTCTCCGTTTCAGCAATCTTCAGCTGTTTTAAGCCCTTTTCACTGATGTATTGGGACAATGTATTCTCTGGAATATCACTTTTATATGCCACATGCTTATTTTCAATAGTTTTATCATATTCTGTCATAGACACATAATATAAATCCTTGACTCTTTCTCTTTTAAAACCTGAGAAGTCCTTATCAAGAAAAGCTCTTGTCAGTTGTCTAGCTCTATCTGGTCTAAAATTAAAAAATATGATTGCATCTCCTTCATCCACTGTAGTCACTGGACTATCATCTTCTATAATAACTGTCGGGATGATGAACTCATCATTTATTCCTTTATCATATGAATCTTCTATGGCAAGTATAGGATCAGTGCACATATTGCCTATCCCTTTGGTAATAGCATCATAGGCTAACTTTGTTCTATCCCATCTCTTGTCCCTATCCATTGCATAATATCTTCCAGATACAGTTGCAATCTTACCTACACCAATTTCATCCATCTTGCTGCTTAATTGTATTACATGCTCTTTACCTATAGTAGGTGGTACATCTCTTCCGTCTAAAAATACATGTACAAATACATTTTCTTGATTCTTTCTTTTCATCAGTTCTAAAAGCCCATATAGATGCTCAATATGACTATGAACTCCTCCATCTGATACTAACCCCATTAAGTGAACCTTAGAATTGTTTTTCTTAGCATGATTTACAGCATCAATGAATTCCTTATTTTCAAAGAAACTTCCATCCTCAATTGCATTTGAAATCCTTGGTAGCTCTTGATACACTACTCTCCCTGCACCAATATTTAGATGCCCTACCTCAGAATTTCCCATCTGCCCATATGGTAATCCAACTTCTAATCCACTAACATCCAATGTGGAAGAAGGATATTGACTAATCAATCCATCATAGTTGGGAGTATTAGCTAACTTTATCCCATTTCCCGGGTAACCATCACCTATCCCCCAGCCGTCTAGTATTATTAACATTAAAGGTCTTTTTGTCATCATAATCCTCCAATTAATAGTTGATTAGCTTAACAAAATCATCAGCCTTAAGACTTGCTCCACCGACTAATGCACCATCAATGTCACTCTTTTCCATAAGTTCTGTAACATTATCTGGTTTTACACTTCCACCATATTGTATTCTTATGATATTTTTTAAATCTCCATATAATTCTCCAATGGTTTCACGAATAAAGAAAATCATGTCATTAGCATCATCCGCAGATGCAGTTTTACCTGTACCAATTGCCCAAATAGGTTCATAAGCTATGACTATATTCTCTATTTCATCTTTATCTACATCCTTAAGTCCATTGATTATTTGATACTTAACTATTTCTTTCTCTTGATTTGCTTCTCTCTGTTCTAGGGTTTCACCTATACAAACTATTGGTTTAATCCCATATGATAAGGCAGATTTAATTTTTTTATTTACTGTTTCATCAGTTTCATTGAAATATTGTCTTCTTTCTGAATGCCCTAAGATCACATAATCTACATCTAGTTCTTTGAGCATAATTGGTGATACTTCCCCTGTATATGCTCCATTTTCTTCCCAATGCATATTCTGCGCGCCTAGTTTTATGTCAGTATCCTTTATTGCTTCCCTCACAGCTTGTAAATCAGTAAATGGAACACAAAGTACAACTTCTACATCTTCATTTAAATCTTGATATCTGATGCCATCTACAAGTTTAAGCCCTTCTTTTATAGTATTGTTCATTTTCCAATTCCCTGCGATTATAGGAGTTCGCATACTCTATACCTCCTCTATTTCAATTCACTATCTTTTCTCTATCATTCCAAACAAATACCCTGGCGCACCCCCGCTAGATTTCCTGCGGAGCACATTAGGGTTGGTGAGGAATCTTTAGTCCAAAGATTCTTCGTTATCTCTCAGGCTGACAAGTCATTTATACGATATAGCTGCTATTCCTGGTAATGGCTTTCCTTCTAATAGTTCTAATGATGCTCCTCCACCTGTAGATACATGGGTTATCCTATCAGTATATCCAGCCTTTTCTACAGCTGCAGCTGAATCTCCACCTCCTACTATGGTTATAGCATCTGATTCTGCCAAGGCTTTGGCTATTCCATAAGTACCCTTACTGAAACTTTCCAATTCAAATACCCCTGAAGGACCATTCCAGACAATAGTCTTAGCTTTATTTATTTCATCAATAAACAACTTAAGAGTTTCAGGTCCAAAATCTAAACCCATCATATCTTGTGGAATACTATCTACACCTACTATCGCTGTCTCGGTATCATCCCTGATTTCTTTAGCTATGACTATATCCACTGGTAATAGTAATTTTACATCTCTTTCCTTAGCTTTTTTCATTAAATTTAAAGCTAAATCAATCTTGTCTTCTTCCAATAGTGACTGTCCTACTTCGTAGCCCTGTGCTTTCAAAAATGTGTAACACATGCCACCACAAATCAATAATGAGTCAACCTTGTCTAGTAGATTGTCAATAATTCCTATTTTATCAGATACCTTTGCCCCACCTAATATTGCCATAAAAGGTCTTTCTGGATTATCCAGTGCATTGCACATTGCTTCTATTTCCTTTTCTACTAAAAATCCTAAGGCTGATGGTAAATGGGATGATACCCCAACATTAGAAGCATGTGCCCTATGAGATGTACCAAATGCATCGTTTACATAGATATCTCCTAATGAAGCAAGTTCTTTTGAAAAACCACCTTCATTCTCTTCTTCTTCTTTTCTAAACCTTGTGTTCTCTAATAGAGCTAAATCACCATTATCAAGTGTATCAATTAAATCCCTCACACTTTCAGAAACAACCCTATCATCTTGAGCAAATACTATTTCTTGGTTGACGAGCTCAGACAATCTCTTTGCAACAGGTAATAGGCTATATTTAGGATTTGCTTCTCCCTTTGGTCTTCCTAAATGAGACATCAATATAACTTTTGCTCCCTTGGATATTAAATACTCAATTGTAGGCAATGAACTCCTGATTCTCATATCGTCAGTTATTTTTTGATTTTCATCCATTGGTACATTAAAATCACATCTAACTAATACTTTCTTTCCTTTAAAATCAAAATCCATTAGAGTTTTTTTGTTTATCATAATCTCAACCTCACCATATATAATATTAGTAGTCGGGTCCCATAAGACCCGACTATAAGTGTACTATTTTGTTGCTACTAAGTTTGCTAAGTCTAAAACTCTCTCTGAATATCCCCATTCATTATCGTACCAAGATACTACTTTAACCATATTATCTATTACCATAGTGGATAATCCATCTACTATTGACGATCTTTGGTCTCCAATAAAGTCTGATGATACTAATGGCTCTTCAGTATAGCCTAATATTCCCTTCAACTCATTCTCACTAGCTTCTTTGAAGAGTCTATTTACTTCTTCAGCAGTCGTTGGTCTATCTACCTCAAATACAACATCTACCAATGATACAGTTGCTACAGGAACTCTAACAGAGAATCCATTCATTTTGCCCTCTAGTTCTGGCAATACCAATGCAACTGCCTTTGCTGCTCCAGTAGTGGTAGGAATAATATTTTGTGCTGCTGCTCTAGCGCGTCTTAAATCCTTATGTCTCTTATCTAGAATTTGTTGGTCATTAGTATACGCATGTATTGTAGTCATCAAACCTTTCTTAACTCCTAAATTGTCCAATATGACCTTGGATACTGGAGCTAAACAATTAGTTGTACATGATGCATTAGAAAGTATATTGTGCTTTTCAGCATCATATAATTCATCATTAACACCCATTACTATGGTCAAATCATCACCTTTTGCCGGTGCTGTTACAATCACTTTCTTTGCTCCTGCTTGAAGGTGTTTAGATAATCCTTCCCTATCTCTAAATGCACCTGTTGAGTCAACGACAAGCTCAATTCCTAATTCAGCCCATGGAATCTCAAGCGGGTCCCTATGGTCTACTACTTTAACATGTTTCCCATTTATGACAAACCCATCTTTTACAACTTCTATTGCTCCCTCAAAAGTTCTGTACATAGTATCATATTTGAAAAGATGCGCCAAATCCTCTAATTTACCTGATGCATTGACTGCAATAAGATCAAACTCTTTTTCTTCTCTTTCAAAATATGCCCTCAAAAAATCTCTGCCTATTCTGCCAAATCCACTCAATCCAACTTTCATCATAATGATTCCTCCTTAAATAGTTTAAATTTCTTTATGAGCCAAAGCTTATTAATTCTGAATTATCAACACTAATATAGATACCCAGAATTTAAACAATTATCAATAATCAAGTTTAAAGTTTGGGAATAGTAAATTCATATATATTTTAAATTAATCAAATCTTTTTCTCTTTGTAGAAGAAGGGATATTCAACTCATCACGATACTTGGCAACTGTTCTTCTAGAAATCGAAGCACCCTTGTCTTTTAGTATATCAACAATTATTTGATCGCTTAATGGTTTTTTAGAATCCTCATTTCCAATTATTCTCTTAATCTCGGATTTAATACTAATAGTTGAAATATCACCACTTTGTCCAGGTAGTCCAGTATTAAAAAAGTATTTCAACTCATATAATCCCCTTGGGGTTTGAACATATTTACCATTGGTCGCCCTTGAAATTGTGGATTCATGCATACCTA
>CAZZCQ010000069.1:4831-7259 GCA_964652285.1 uncultured Tissierella sp. | reverse complement strand
CAAAAGCTAGAGCCGATTTATTTATAGCATCATTAGATTTTTTATTATTTATTTATCCTAGTTTTTCTTCAATAGCTTCTTTTCAGTCGTATTATTAGTTAATAGGCTTACCAAATCTTTCTGTGCATCTTCTATGTTGTCATATTCTTTTAATATCTTGCATAAGGAATAACTACTATCAGTTGTCTTGTGCAAAACATATCCTGTTCTTCTACCTATTCTCAAACTTTTCATATTTAACCATCTCCTTTTTTATTTTACTACTCACTTATTATTAATCCTAAATTTCACCAAAGTGTAAACCCTAAAAAAATAATCTTGATTTCTTTTTAAAAAATCAAGATTATTGACTGCTATATTCAATGTTCAGGAATCCTTAGTTTCTAACATAAGACAAGTAGACACCCAGATTTATTTTAAGATTCCTCGTAGGCTCGGAATGACAGCAGGGATAAAATTCCTCTGGAATGACAGTGGAATATCTAGGAATGATAGTAAAGCATCTCAGAATGACATCAGAGATAATATTAGGCAGGATGATTAAAGAGAATTGCCAATATTTTCTAAATATTATATACTTAATGCAAATATTTATGAAAGGTGGATTAAATATGAAGAGAATGGAAGATAAGATAGTATTGATTACTGGTGGTGGAAAAGGGATAGGATTTGGTCTATCAAAGGCTTTTGCAAAAGAAGGGGCAAATCTTGTTATTACAGGTAGAACGGATTCTACACTGTTAAAGGCTAAAGAGGAATTAGAGAATAATTATGGTATAAAAGTCTTAGCGCTTACTGCTGATGGTGGGAATGCTGAAGATGTAGAGAAAGTAATAGTAAAGACCATAAATGAGTATGGCAAGATAAATGTAATTGTTAACAATGCACAAGCATCAAAATCAGGGCTAATGCTAGTAGAACATAGTGCCGAAGATTTTGACTTAGCAATATATTCTGGACTCTATGGGACATTTAATTATATGAAATTGGCCTTCCCTTATTTAAAAGAATCTAAGGGCTCAGTAATAAATTTTGCTTCAGGAGCGGGATTAGCTGGTAGAGCTGGCCAATCATCCTATGCAGCGGCTAAGGAAGGAATCAGAGGACTATCAAGAGTTGCAGCTGCCGAGTGGGGCCCTTTTAGCATCAATGTGAATGTGATTTGTCCTCTAGCTATGACTGAAAGTTTGGCTGCGTGGAAAGAAGCATATCCTGATCTCTATACAAAAACTATACAAGCTATTCCAATGGGAAGATTTGCTGATCCAGAAAATGATATTGGAAGTTTGTGTGTCTTCTTGGCTTCAGAAGGAAGATATATAACTGGAGAAACTATTATGCTTCAAGGGGGAAGTGGCTTAAGACCATAAGTTAACAAGGGGTAGACACATAGGTCTACCCCTACAAGCAGAACAACATAGAGTGTTCCGTACTATATTTCACCATTTATACATCTCCAAAACTATAACTGTAAGACTAATTACGAATCCCATGAACAAGCTTATGATATAGGATATCTTTTGTGGTTTGGAGCTTATGAGTTTTGACCATTTTCTATAAAGTTGTATTGCATATACAATAGGTATCACTGCCAGGACTATGCTAGCAATTATATTTGCAATTAGGTCGGATTTAGGTACTTCACATCCTACCATCTTATTTGTTACAGATATGATATTAATAAATAATAATAAAGTAGAAAGGCAAATTATTATTTCATATATTTTAAAAGAATCATATAGTTTTTCTCTTTTAATCTTTGTTATTATAAATCTTATTAAACTAACTAATAGTACAGCTGCACTCCAAAGCATAGCAATTACTAACAAGATGGTAACTATTCCACTTGCCCATACATCCCCATCAGCCTCAACAGCTTCTCCATAAGGCGTTGATATTTTCTTCATTCCATCAATATTGGAGTATCTTGCAACTGTAACCAATTCTGTGGAACCAGCTTTTTGAGTATGAATGAATGTATCTGGAGCTATCTGTTTAGCATTGATATCTGCCATTCCAAAAAGGCTGATAGCTAAGTTATCATTTCCATCATCTAAGTAAGGTATAATAGAAATAACTGTATACATCTTTGCTATTCCATTGCGTATTGTCCTAGGAGAATAATAGAGTCCTTCCATCTCTGATACATCACTTGAGCCATCTTCAGTAGCCATTTCTCCTACATTGCCAAATATCAAGGGTGGTAATTTATAGTTATATGTAGATTCACCAGCTTGGTTGGTCATGATTACAATGCCTACTCCTGATATAGGATCAAAGAGCAGATAAGAGGAGTACATGTTGGTGTTTCCGCCATGTCCAAGGGCTTGTACCTTATATTCATGGGACCAAAATCCATGATTTATATAATCAACTTCTGTTCCAGGGAATTTCAATGTGTATGATAGCATTTCTAAAAGGGTTCCTT
>CAZZCQ010000069.1:0-4821 GCA_964652285.1 uncultured Tissierella sp. | reverse complement strand
GGTTCCTTCATTCTTAAATAATTTATTGCTAGCATCACTATTTGCTACTAAGGCCTTAGCAAATTTTTCTAAGTCTTCTAGTGTCCCTGCTGTTGAACCTGCAGGGTATAGATTCATATAGTATAGCCCATCTTCCATTGCTTCAAGCTCAATTGTATAACCTTCTCCTTCTAATAACTTTGATTTGACCCAAAGGTTATCAGAGTATGTAGGATCCTGTGCTGTATGATTCATGTCTAATGGCTTAAATATATGTTCCTGAACATATTCATAATAGGGCTGGCCGCTAATCAACTCAACAATGTATCCTGCTAGTGCTGTAGTCCAATTGGAGTATGCAACTGCATGTCCAGGTTTGTTAATCTGATGAGGCTCTGTAACTCTAAGTGCCTCTTTCAAGGGTAATAATCCATTTTCATCAGCTGGACAGGTTTGAAAAAGAGTTTCTTCGAATCCAGCATTATGATTCATCAAATTCACCATAGTAATTGCTTCATCATACTCAAGCTTGGTAAAGAAATCATCTGGTAAATATTCATTTATATCTGTCTCTAAATCAATCTTTCCATCTTCCCAAAGCTGCATTACACTGACCCAAACCAAAAGCTTGCTCACTGAGCCCCATTCATAAACTGTTTCATCATCGGCTTTTATTCCTTCTTCAATATTGGAGTAGCCATATGCTGTTTTGTAGATTGTATCTTGACCTCGAAAGATAGCTATGGAAACTGCAGCAGTGGTTTCTTTATTTTTATTGATATAATCTTCGATTACTCCTCCTATTTCAGAATCCTTTATACCTGAAGGAAGGGTTGCTTGATTTGCAAAGACAGCTCTGGGGAAAATTAAAGCAATTATTATGAAAAATATTATTATTAGTCTACGGCAATTCATGGAAGCCTCCATTCTAGATTTATTCATACCATTACTAAATATATTCGACATGAAATTCAATAATCCTTCTTATTTTTGTAATATTTTAAGATTCCTCGACTATGTCCCGGAATGACAGGGTGGAAAATACAGAATGACAACATAAAAGAGCCTATACCAGTTTTATACCAGATATAGGCTGATTATCTTTTATTCCCTTGATCCTGACAAATCATAATTCATATATTTATCATTAAACTCTTGAAGTAAACCAAATAATCTATCATCAAGATAACTTATAGCTTTATCTATTAATTCTTGTGGTACTCCATAGTAAGCCTCTGCTATACTTCCGGTTATAGCAGCTAATGTATCACTATCCCCACCAAGTGATATTGCATTTCTTATAGCATCCTCAAAGTCTGAGGATTCCAAGAAGGAAACAATTGACTGAGGTATAGTCCCTTGACATGTTACATCATACTTATAGGTGTCTCTTATTCCATCTATAGTAAAGTTCAAATCATAGTAATTTTCCTCTATATAGTTTCTAATCTCTTCTTTGCTAGAATCATGTCTTGCCATATAAATTGCTACAGTAGTGGCTTCTGCTCCTATAAGTCCTTTGGGATGGTTATGGGTAACCTCTGTGACAACTCTTGACAGTTCTTTTGCTTCTTCCAATGAGTCAGCTGTAATTGCACAAGCACTTACCCTCATTGCTGCTCCATTTCCATAGCTGTAATATGGCTGCGGATTCGCTTGATAGACCCATTGGTAAAATAACCCCCCATATCCACAATCAGGATAATGTCCACCTATACCTTGAAATGTTGGAATAATGAGTTCCCTTAATCTATCAATATCCTTACCACTATCACATATTGCTTTTCCCACAGCTATAGTTGTGACTGTGTCATCGGTGAATTTTGATTTATCGGTGAAGAGAGGGAATTCCTTTGTCTTTATATTATTCCATTCATATACTGAGCCTACTATATCACCTATTATTGCACCAATCATGTGCTTACCACCTTCCTACTTAATACTATACTCTATATCAATGGTTTCTACAATATAACTTCGACACATATCTGAAAAGTCCTTCAATCTTATCTACGAACTTCTCTTTATTATTTGCATATATTAGTAATATATGAATTAGAGGAGGTAAACTATGGATACATGGTTATGGAGTTTAAAAACTAATAACCCTCAGGAGGGTTATGAATTAGCTATCTTGCTTTCACAAAAAGGGGTACAATATACTCAAACATCAGAGGAAGTTCGTAGAGTACTAAGACCACAATATGCCCATGATGCAGATAGTCTAATAGCTGTTTCACAGGTCATAGCAATAAATTTTCAAACAGTAGCTGCAGCAAACAATTATTGGAAGGACCAATGTTATTATTAAAAAGGGCCTATACCCAGTAGAACACTGGATATAGGCTATACATATATACCTACTACTAATATACCCAAACCATTCTTAAGCAACTAAAAAAAACACAGTATAAACTGTGTTTTAACGGCAACCACAACCTTCATTGTCGCCAAGTAAAAAGAGAAGCAATATGATTAAAATTAAATTATCGTCGAAGATTCCACATCCGCCTCTATTTCCGCATCCATCACCAAATCCACCGAATAATAATAGGATAATGAGGATTAAGAATAAATTATTATCGTCTCCAGATCCGCCAAATAAATTTCCAAACATATTAAAAACCCCCTATCTTTGATTTAATACATATTATTCTAAGAAGGGGTTATGTGTTACACTAGTTTTAATTCTTTTCTCAGCTCTACGATGGATTTAGTGGAGATATTCTCTTGTGGGATTTCTAGGGCTTTGGTGATTTCATTTAGATGTCTCATATCCTTGACCTCTATTTCCATATAAGGAAAGGGGTAAGTTCCCTTATCCCATCTATCAAAATCCAATCTTGCATTCATGAACTCATAGGAAGTTCTCTCTTTGTAGCCTATTTCTATCTTATCGTATCCCAAACTCTTAAGTATCTCTAACATTGTTTTTTTATCTTCTATCTCAGTGGTTAGCTCAATATTATCCCTGAAGCCATCTTTTGAAATATTTCTCTTTAGTGTAAGTACTGTATTTGATTTATCATTTTCTAGATCCTTGGTCTGCCTAATTCTCAAATATGCATCTACTCTTGATTTAATAGGATCTTGTGTGGAATCTATTAGGGTGTTTATCTGCTTCTCTTTCCCTAGTAATACTCCACCTAATGAGATAACCTTTTTTTCCATCTCATCTAGGTTTAAACCTAGTATTTTTACTTCTAATTCTCTTTCCATTGTATTCTCCTTTTTCGGGTGGACACGCAGCTACCACCCCTACTTCTGAGTAGGCCTCTTCATCTACTATTATAGTTACATCTGGATGTAATCTCAATAATGATGCTGGTATATGTGTGTTGATTGTATCATTGTTTAGTATATTAGCGATTGCATTGGCTTTATTCTTCCCATTGGCTAATAATATAATCTTCTTTGCTTTTAATATGCTGCATATACCCATTGATATAGCTGTCTTTGGGACTTCATCTATGGAGTCAAAGAATCTGGAATTATCCCTTATTGTAGACTCTTTAAGCTTTACTATACTGGTTCCAGTAACCAACTCATCTGCAGGCTCTATAAATGCAATATGCCCATTGGTCCCTATACCAAGTACTTGTATATCAATTCCACCATTTCCCTCTATCAATTTATCATATTCCTTACAGTATTCATCAAGCTGTGTTGCTGTTCCATCTGGTACATATGTATTGGACTTAGAGATATTGATATGGTTGAAGAGCTCATTATCCATATAATATCTATAGCTGCCAGGGTGATTGCCATCTAAACCTACATATTCATCTAGATTAAAAGTCTTTACATTTGAAAAGTCCAGTCCATCTTCTTTATGGGCCTTAATCAATCTCTTGTATATTCCAAGAGGTGTGCTTCCTGTTGCCAAGCCTAATACTATATCCTCCTTCTTTTTTATCTCTTCAATCAGAATTTTACTCGCTCTTTGGCTTAAGTCAGCATAACTTTTTTCTACAAATAATTTCATATATTCACTCTCCCATAATTAGTTTTGGACTAAAGTTGATATAATCGCTGGAAACACAATGAAAGTCAATTCCTTCAATATTGCCTTCTACTACAAGTCTATGTCCTACTGAATGTAGATGACCATATACACATATATCAACTTTGAATTCCTTCATGATATCTACAAATTCATTTGGGCTCATATCCATATTAAATGGTGGGTAATGCATCATTACGATTCGTATTTTACCATCATTCACAATGTTAGATAATGATAACTTAAGTCTCAACAATTCCCTGCTATACACCCTACTATCATCTTCAGTAAAACTATAACTATCCTTCGATATCCATCCCCTAGTACCTGATATGATAGAATCCCCAAACTCGAAAGAGGTATTTTGCATAAACTCAATTGAATTCAAATCCAATTCTCTTAATTTGGTGAGGCTCTGCCACCAATAGTCATGGTTGCCTTTGATTAGGACTTTCTTGCCAGGCAAATCATGAATCCGTTTTAAGTCTAGATATCCTTCATCTAGTCTTAATGCCCAGGATATATCCCCTGGTAGCAATACCAAATCCCCATCCTTAACTGTCTTCTTCCAGTTGCTGATGATTTGCTCTTCATGATCTATCCAATTATCTCCAAATATATCCATGGGTTTATTCTTTGAATGATCAAAGTGTAAATCCCCTATTGCGTAAATCATAGCCCACCTCTATTTAACTTAATACATTACATTAACTCAAGGGAACTGTATTTTTACATATCTTCGACTTGAAGTTAATCTTTAACTTTAACTATTCAACTCTATCAAATTATATTCAACTTTCATCTCATCTAATATTGTATTCTCTCTATTGTGACATGTA
>CAZZCQ010000068.1:0-7289 GCA_964652285.1 uncultured Tissierella sp. | reverse complement strand
GGACATTGATTATTTAATATGAGGTGACAAAATGATTATAGGTTCTTGTGAAGTAAAGTTGCAGATATTTGAAGCTAGTTCTTTAAAAGATAAAAGACACACTGTTAAGAGTATAATTTGTAGGCTTAAATCAAGATTCAATATATCAATAGCAGAGATTGGATTAAATGATTCCTGGAAAACAACCATTATAGGGTTTGCTTGTGTAACAAATGATTCACAACATGCGAATGAGATTATTTCTAAAGTAATCAAGTTCATTGATGGAGATAGTAGAGTTGAGATTATTGAATATAATATAGAATTATTGTAGGTGATTAGATGAAAAAAGACATGCTAAAGAAAAAAGAAATAAAAATTATAATAGATTTACTCCTTGAATTATATCCTGATGCTAAAGCTGAATTAGATTTTACAACCCCCTTTGAATTATTAGTAGCCACCATACTTTCTGCTCAGTGTACAGATGTACAGGTGAATAAGACAACTGCTATACTATTTAAAGAGTATAGGACACCTGAAGACTTTTTGACCTTGACTGAGGAGGAATTAGGTAGAAAGATATATAGCTGTGGCTTCTATAAGAATAAGAGTAAAAACATATTAGAGTCCTCTAGAATCTTGCTGGAAGAATATGATGGTCAGGTGCCAGAAACTATTGAAGAATTGATGCTCTTGCCAGGAGTGGGTAGAAAGACTGCTAATGTGGTAGTCAGCAATGCCTTTGGTGTTCCAGCTATTGCTGTAGATACCCATGTATTCAGAGTATCCAATAGAATTGGACTAGCTGATAGTAAAAATGTCGAAGACACTGAAAGAGATTTAATGAAAAACATTGACAGGAATATGTGGACCAAAGCGCATCACTTACTTATATTTCATGGTAGAAGAATATGTAAGGCACGAAATCCACTATGTGAAGAGTGTCCAGTAAGTGATTATTGTAAGTTCTATAAAAACAGCTAGGATTGTCAATTTTCTACTTGTACTGCTAGGAAATCTCTGGTAAGATATAATCAATAAATTGAATATTGGCAAAGGGAAAGTGGTGCAATTCCACTGCAGCCCCCGCTACTGTAAATGGGTACTAATCCAACTTATACCACTGGGAAACTGGGAAGGTGTTGGAAAGGGATGATCCATAAGTCAGGATACCTAGCCAAGATAGAATGCCTCGGAGGGAGGGATGAGATTAGAGATTATAAGCTTATTTCATATCGGAGTAAGCTTTTTGTAGTTACCCGTAATATAAGAATGTCTTTAAGCATCCAAAAAGGAGGATAAAATGAATAGAAAATTTAAAATGACTGCGTTATTTTTAGTATTGATGCTAGTTTTCGTAGGTCTTGTAGGATGTAGTCAGGACAAGACTGACCCAGGGCCAGATGCAGTTGGACCAAATAATAATAATATAGAATACAATTATAGTAAAACCTTTAGTGATGATTTTGGTCATATAATTGAATTGGAAGAAGCACCTGAAAGAATTATTTCTCTGGCTCCAAGTCATACAGAAATCCTATATGCTTTAGGCTTAGGGGACAAAATTGTTGGAGTCACTGCTTTTTGTGATTATCCAGCAGAGGCTTTAGAGCTTGAGAAGGTTGGCGACTACATGGGTATAAACTTTGAGAAGATTATAGAATTAGAGCCTGACCTGATTGTAAATTATGGACAATTAGATGATGATGCTAGTAAGATATACAGCGATGCAGGCATACCAGTCTTATCATTTTTACCAGAATCAATAGATGAGGTAATCAATACTATAAAACAAATTGCAGCGGCTACTGATACAGTTGAAGAAGGAGATGCTTTAGTAAAAAGCATGGAAGATCATAGGGACGAGATTGTAGCAAAGGTTCAAACTGTTGATACAGTTAAGGTATTCTATGAAATATGGCATGATCCTTTGATGGCAGCTGGAGCAGGTTCATTTATGGATAGTCTTATTAATTTAGCTAATGGAACAAATGTAGCTAGTGATGCAGAAGGTGCATATCCAAGCTATGATATAGAACAATTAGTAGAAAATGATCCTGAAGTCTATCTCACAGCAAATGATTTACCAGATAAAACAGTTGAATCAATTTCAGCAAGACCTGGATATGAAGATATTAGTGCAATAAAAAATGGAGATATCCATATATTAGATGGAAATATCTCATCTAGACCAGGACCAAGGATTGTTGAAGGTTTAGAATTAGTTGCACGTGCAATACATCCAGAAGTCTTTGAATAAAATGGGGTTATAAGATTGAGAATAAATAAAACCAAATACAATCTAATTGTCACTATATTGTTGATATTTTTAATATTTTCCATAGGGTTATTCACAACTATAGGGACAGCAAAGGTTAGTGTATTAGATATATTTAAAATCATTGCTTCTAAAATTCCTTTGATTAATAATTATATTGATGTATCTAATATTGCTGATTCAGCCAAGTCAATAATATGGAATCTTAGATTGCCAAGGGTTTTATTAGGTGGGGTTATTGGTGCCAGTTTGTCTGTAGCCGGCGCTGCCTTTCAAGGTATGTTCAAAAACCCTATGGCTGACCCATATGTATTAGGGATCTCATCTGGAGCTGCTTTAGGAGCAACTTTAGCTATAGTATTTAAAATAGATGTTAGCTTCTTTAGCATATCTTCCATTACAATATTTGCTTTTATTGGTGCTTTGTTAGCAGTTTTTACGGTTTACAATATAGCTAGGGTAAAGAACAAAGTTCCAGTAACAACACTCCTATTAGCAGGAGTTGCAGTCGGACAATTCTTGACTGCTATTATTTCATTCATAATGATTTTATCTGATAAGGATATGGTAAAGATAACTTACTGGACTTTGGGAAGTTTGTCTGGCAAAGGTTGGGAGCCAGTTATAGGGATAGCTTTACCATCAACACTTGGTATTATTGTTATCAGCTTTTTTGCGAGAGATTTGAATATCTTACTTACAGGAGAAGAATCAGCTCAAAGTTTAGGTGTTGATGTTGAAAGAACTAAGACCTATATATTATTATTGGGAACATTTATTACAGCAATCAGTGTATCGGTATGTGGCATAATTGGCTTTGTGGGTCTAATAATACCTCATATTGTAAGAATATTAATGGGTCCAGACCATAGAATTCTCCTTCCTGCATCTGCATTATTAGGTAGCATTTTCATGATATTTGCTGACACGATTGCTAGAACCTTGATATCTCCCATTGAGATACCAGTAGGAATAATTACTGCCTTGTTTGGGGGACCATTCTTTATATATCTATTGAGGAGCAGGAAGAAGAGCATATGAAAGTTGTGGAGAAGATGAATGCACTAGAGGTTAAATATTTAGAATTTGCATATAGGGAGAGTATGGTGCTAAAGGATATTAACTTCAGCATTAAAGCTGGTAGCTTCTTGAGTATCATAGGACCTAATGGTTCTGGGAAATCAACACTACTTAAAACTCTAAATCAAATATATAAGCCAAATAGTGGTGAAGTCCTCTTGTATAATAAGGACATTTCATCATATAGAAAAAGGGATATTGCCAAGGAAATTGCTTTGGTACCACAGAGCACAAATGTTGATTATGAATTTACTGTAGAGGACATTGTAATGATGGGTAGACATCCTTACAAGAATCGTTTTGAAAGTGAGGATAAAAATGATTTTAAGATTGTAAATGAATCTTTAAAATTGACCAATACATTTAATTTAAAAGACAGACTTATTAATCAAATATCAGGGGGAGAAAGGCAGAGAGTATTTATTGCTAAGGCTTTAGCCCAAAAACCATCAATAATTCTATTAGATGAGCCAACATCAAATCTTGATATAAATCATCAGATGGATATTTTAAATCTACTAAAGAAATTAAATCAAGAAAATGGACTTACTGTAGTATTGGTTATTCATGATATCAACTTAGCTTGTAGATATTCAGATGAGATAATTCTGCTGGATGATGGTAAGATTTCAGGCTCTGGTAGGCCTGAAGATGTAGTTACTGTAGAAAAAATTGAAGATGTGTATGATATGAAGGTTGCTATTGAAAAGAACAAATACACGGACACAATTCATCTAACACCAATAGAGATAAAAGAAAAGAAGAAGAACTTAAAGGCTAACAAAGTACACATAATCTGTGGTGGAGGCTCTGGACAAGAAATTATAAATAAACTATATACGGAAGGATATGAATTATCTCTAGGTGTATTAAATGTAGGGGATTCAGACTGGGAACACGGAAGAAACTTAAATATTAGTATGGTAGAAGAGATTCCATTTTCAGGTATAAGTGATGAATCACATGAAAAAAATATTGAGATAATGGATAAATCAGATATTATAGTGATTTCAAAAGTTCCTATAGGTACAGGCAATCTTAAGAACTTATTAGCTGCTAAAGTAGCTTTGGAAAAAGGCAAAAAGGTCTATTACTTATCCGATGATATAATGGACTACGACTACACCAAGGGACAAGCAAAAAAAATAATAGATGGCATGCTAAAGAATGGAATGATTAGCATAAATTCAATAGATGAACTATAGTGGATAGAGTGGGCAGGAGTTCTGTCCACTTTTGTAAATTTTTGTTCAATTTATATCAAAACTATGATATATTAAAATAGGATGTAAAGGGAGGTAAATAATTGAATTATAAATTAATAGCTATTGACATGGACGGAACACTATTGAATAGTAGAGGTGAGGTGAGTGACAGAACTCGACAAGCCATATATGATGCTGGGAAAAAAGGAGTGTATGTAGTCCTTGCAACTGGAAGGATTCTAAAATCAGCTATAAATCATGCTATTGAATTAGAACTCAATAAACCGATAATTTCTAGCAATGGTGCTATAATAGTAGATGAAAATAAAAATATTATATATCAGAGACCTATGGTGTCACAATCAGTTAAATCAGTTATCGAAATTGGACAAAGTGAAAATGTTTATTTTCACTTTTATGATGAGATGAGTTTCTACTCCAATATTTATGTTGAAGATGTTTTGAATTTTTATAACTCTGATGAAGCTAAAAAGGATGGGACTGAAATAAAGTTCAATATCTTTAAAAAGGCTGAGGAAATAGTCAGCAACAAGAGCATAAATGTCTATAAGTTCTTATTTATAGATGATGATGAGAAGAAATTAGACAGATTAAAATATAGGCTAAGAGATGTGGAAGATATAAGCATATGTAGTTCATGGGCAAATAATTTAGAGGTTATGGATAGGGATGTATCCAAAGGAAATGGATTAAAACACCTATGTAATAAGCTGAACATATTGGCAAAAGATGTAATCGCTATTGGTGATAATGAGAATGATATTTCCATGATTGAATATGCAGGTCTTGGAGTTGCTATGGGAAATGGTGTAGATGAGATAAAATCTGCATCTGATTTAGTCACATCAACAAATGACGAAGATGGGGTAGCAAAGATTTTAGAGAAATATGTTTTATAGGAGATGGCAATAGAGTGTCTTTAAATATTGTATTAGTAGAACCAGAAATACCTCATAATACAGGTAATATAGCTAGGACCTGTGCTTTGACAAATACATCCTTACATTTAGTAAGGCCTTTAGGTTTTTCAGTAGATGATAAACATCTTAAAAGGGCAGGATTAGATTATTGGGGTCTTGTAGATATCCATTATTATGATAATTTTGATGAATTATTTGAAAAGTATCCAGATGGAGACTTTTATTATGCAACTACAAAAGCTTCAAAGAATTATTGTGAATTTGCATATTCAGATACCACATTTTTTGTATTTGGAAAAGAAACCAAAGGATTATCTAAGGAGATTTTGGATAATAATTGGGACCGAACTATTAGAATCCCTATGAGAGGGGAGATTAAACGATCCCTAAATCTATCTAACTCAGTGAATGTTATAATTTATGAGGCTTTAAGACAATTGAATTTTCTAGGTTTGGACTAAAAACAACTTATCAATCAATTTAACTTAGGAGGAAATTTAATCATGAATATTGCAATACCTGTCCTGGGTGGATTAGGTTTATTTCTTTATGGTATGAACATGATGGGTGATGGACTGCAAAAGGCAGCTGGGGACAAGCTCCGTCGATTAATTGAGATTCTCACAAATAATAGACTAATGGGGGTATTAGTTGGTACAGTCGTTACCATGGTTATCCAAAGTTCTAGTGCTACTACGATAATGGTAGTAGGTTTTGTCAACGCAGGCTTGATGTCATTAACACAAGCAGTTGGTGTTATAATGGGGGCTAATATTGGTACTACTGTAACTGCTCAAATAATCGCATTTGATTTAGCAGAATATGCTCCTATAGTAGTAGCAATTGGTGTTGGAGTTTGGCTAGCTGCCAAAAAAAAGAGGAGTAAAGATGTAGCAGAGATTTTTATTGGATTTGGTATATTATTTATTGGAATGGATATGATGAGCAATGGCTTGGCTCCATTAGCTGAGGTAGAAGCTTTTACCAATATTATGATAAAATTGAACAATCCATTTATCGGAGTTTTAGTTGGTTTAGTCATGACCACATTAGTACAAAGCTCTAGTGCCTCAATTGGTTTATTACAGGCATTGGCAGGTCAAGGGTTATTGAGTATTAATATGGCATTTCCTATTTTATTTGGAGATAATATAGGCACTACCACTACATCCCTAATATCAAGCATTGGGGCTAATAAAACAGCTAAAAGAGCTGCAGTAATGCATTTTCTATTCAATCTATTTGGTACGATAATATTTATATTAGTCCTAAGGATTCCTGTTCAAAACTTGGTTGAATACATAACTCCTGGTGATGTTAGAAGACAAATCGCAAATGCACATACATTATTTAATGTTATAAATGTAATTATTCAGTTTCTATTTGCAAAGTACTTGGTCTTAGCTGTCGAAAAACTTGTACCAGGTGAAGATAAGGATGATAAACATGTAAGCATTTATTTAGATAGAAGAATTGTTGAGACACCAGCAATTGCCTTAGGACAAGCGAAAAAAGAGATTATTAGAATGGGTGAACTTTTAGGAGAGAGTTTTAAAACAACTAAAGGTGCTTTAGTAAACAATGAATTTGATGGAATAGATAAGGTCTTGGAAACAGAGAAACTGATTAACAAGATAGAGAAGGAGATTACGGATTATTTAGTACTTCTATTTAATGAACCTATATCAAACAAACAAAGGGCTATTGTAAGTGATTTTTTGTATACAATTGATGATATTGAGCGAGTTGGGGACCATATTGAGAATATCACTGAACTTGTACGATATAAGTATCAGCATAATA
>CAZZCQ010000067.1:6587-7340 GCA_964652285.1 uncultured Tissierella sp. | reverse complement strand
AATAAGCAAATATGGCAGATTTTTCAAGGATTAAAAGGTGAAATCATGACCTATGAAGATAGAAAAAAACAAAAAAGTAGAAGGAAAATACGGAATTTGATTGTTACTGGTATTTTTATATTGTTAGTAGCAAAATCAGCATATGGAATTATCGAAAAGAATCCTAAAACTATATTGCCTAAAGAGGAAAGATATATTGTCTCGATGAAGGCGGATTCTGTAATCATAAAAGATGAAAGTGTATATGATATAAATGGTAACTTAGAACTCAATCCAAATATCCAAGAAGGGAAACGACTTTCACAGGGATTTGAGCTAGGAAAGTCTAGTATTATTAAGGATATTCACAGTTTAAATGATGAATTAGAAGAAATAAATGCTGCAATAGATTTATTAAGCAATAAAAACACTGGATCAGATCTATTTTCTAGTGATAAAGAAGAGCTTGAAATCTCTCAAGAGGATTTGGTTAAAGAAATTCAAACTAAGATAATGAACAAAGATTATTCAAGTATAGGTGAGTTAAAAAATAAAATCCTCTTTTATGAGGGAAAACTGAAAGATGTATCTATGGATGATACTTTATTGGCTCAAAGTTTAGAGAGTTTAAATTCTAGAAAAGAAGCAATAATTAGTGAAATAAATAATAATAGTATCACTTATTACACCCAGAAATCTGGTGTAATATCCTTTAAAATTGATGGATATGAAAAAACATATGTTTCTTTAGGATATAAAATTGTTGAAACTAAA
>CAZZCQ010000067.1:440-6577 GCA_964652285.1 uncultured Tissierella sp. | reverse complement strand
AAAAAATATATGTGCCTCAAGAATTTGAGAACTATACATATGAGAATTTTCAGATTCTAGAAACAGATGAAGAAAACGATACAAAAAATGAAAACGAGTCTTATAAAATAATAAATAATTTTGCATGGTATTTAGCGATTAAGATTGATAAAATAAAGGAAATGGAATCATATGGAATAGGTGATATCATTAATTTAAAGATTGGTGATAATGATAGAGAATTGGTCGGTAAGATTATACAGATTAATGAAAACAATGGAAAAGGTGTATATATTGTCCAATTTAATTCTTATCTATTTGATTATTACCAACTAAGATTTGCAAGCGTAGAAATATTGTTGAGCAAACAAGATGCTTATTTGATCCCAACTAAGTCAATTATTAATTATAATGGACAAAAAGGGGTATATATAAAGGAATTCAATGGAATTATAAGATTTAGACCAATTAAAATCCTCGGGGAAAAAGATGATTACACATATATCTCAAAAGGTGATATAAATCGATATATAGATCTTGATTTAGAAAACCCGATAAAGACAATTTCGCTATATGACCAGATAATAGTGAGCCCTTGGAATTTTAATGAAGGAGATATAATAAATTAGTGTTTGGAGGTAGATATAATTTTACAGACGAATATTGAAAATATAAATGAGAAGATAGCAGATATACTTATAAGAACCGGAAGAGATAGGGATAGTGTAACACTTATAGCTGTTACAAAAAATGTAGATGTGGATATGATTAATAATGCAATCGACTTAGGTATTAGAGATATTGGAGAGAATAGAGTTCAAGAGATGGAAAAGAAGTATGAAGTAATTGGTAATAAAGTTAATTATCATATGATAGGGCATCTACAAAAAAATAAAGTTAAAAATATAATAGGTAAAACTAAATTGATACATTCTTTAGATAGGATTTCACTGGCAAGTGAAATTGATAAAAAGGCTAAGATGAATAATCTTATAGTAGATGTATTGATTCAAGTTAATGCTTCTGAGGAAGAGACTAAATTTGGATTGAAGGTGTCACAGGTTTTGCCTTTTGTAGAAGATGTATTGGAATTCAACAATATTCGGATTAGAGGCTTAATGACTATAGCCCCTTATACAGATGATAAGGTTATTATAAGAGATGTTTTTAGGACAATGTATAAGTTAAAAGATAAGATTATTAGTAATAATTATGAGGATTTGTCTATTGATTATTTGTCAATGGGTATGACCAATGACTATGAAATTGCTATACAAGAAGGATCAAACATGATTCGTGTTGGAACAGGTATATTTGGACAAAGAAATTATTAGGAGGGATAATATGAGTAATTTTATGGACAAGTTTAAGTATTTTATTGGCATTGATGGATATGAGGATGAGGATGAAGAACTATATGATTATGATGATGATGATGAAGAATTAGAAATTCCTACAACAACTAGGTCTAGAAAGATTAATAATAATGTTGTAAATATCCATACTAATACTAATGTGAGGATTGTGGTTCATGAACCCTTAAGTTATGAGGAAGCACCACTAATCGCAGATGATTTAAAATCCAGAAAAGTAGTTGTGGTAAATTTTGAACAATTGGAGCTGAATTTAAAAAGGCAGATATTTGATTTTGTTAATGGTGCATTGTATGCTCTTGATTGTAAGATTCAAAAAGTAACTAAGGATATCTTCATTTTAGCACCGAATAATGTTGAGATTGATGGTATTAAGGAAGAGTTAAAGAATAGTGGTGTTTTTCCGTGGTAGATTACTTATTTAGGAGTCAAGAATATGTTGTTTTATAGAGCACTAGAAATATTAGTAAGATTTCTTGAGATATTGATTCTTATAAGAATAATAATGTCATTTATTAATTTTAACTCCAACAGTTCTATTACTCGTTTTGTATATGAGCTTACAGAGCCAGTATTATCGCCTGCTAGAGCTTTAATTGCTAAACTAGGGATTAATACTGGGATGTTTGATTTCTCACCGATAGTAGCTATGTTGTGCCTTAGAGGTATATTAAATTTAGTTGATTATATTTTATTTTAATCATGGCACATGATAAAAAATTCTATACTTCTCATATCAAAGATTGTTAGAAAATTATAAAGATGAGAAGAATATTGGATAAAATTGAAATTGTATTAAATAAACAAGAATGTTTCCATTATGATTAATTAGGAACCTAAAGTAAAACCTACTAGTGAGATAAGTGGAGGGGATATGGTAGGTTTTTGTCTAAGATTAGAATATTAATGTATTGGAGTGATAATATTGATTACACCTTTGGAGATTCAAAAAAAGGAATTTAAGAAATCATTAAGTGGATATAGTCCAAAAGCAGTAGAGAGTTTTTTAGATGAGATATTAGAGGACTATGAAACTATGTATAAAGAGAATATTGAATTAAAAGATAAAGTCAATATGTTGGCTGATCAGATACGTCAATACAATACAATGGAAGAGACTCTTAAGGATACCCTGATTGTAGCTCAAACTACAGCGGATGAAGTTACAAGTACAGCGAGACAGAAAGCTGAGGTAATAATTGGAGATGCAGAATTAAAGGGGCAAAAATTAGTAGATGATGCCAGAGATGATGTAAAAAATATCAAAACTGAATATGAGAATCTCAAAAAAGAGATATTTATCTTTAAGACCAGATATCAATCCTTTATTGAAGCACAGTTACTATCCCTACAGGAGTTTTATTCTCAAATCGAAAACAACAAAAAAGAAAATGATGTGGAGACAATTCCAACAGAAAAGAAGATTTAGGGGCATAATTGTCTCCTATCTTTTATTTTAGGAGGAGAAAATTTGGCATTTATTATAACAGCTATAATTATTATCATAGATCAAGCAACAAAATATGGAGCGATAAAATATCTAAAAAACCAAAGGCCACTTGTTATTATATCTGATTTTTTCCAATTAAATTATGTGGAAAATAGAGGTGCTGCATTTGGTATTCTTCAAGGAAGAAGAACTCTATTCCTTGTGATTACTATTGTGGTAGTTTTGGTTATTGCATTTTACCTTATTAGATATTATAGTCAAATGAACTTCTTGACCAAAATTTCTTTTGCAATTCTTTTAGGTGGTGCCATAGGAAATTTAATTGATAGAATAAGGTTAGGTTATGTGGTTGATTTCATAAGCATCAAACTAATAGATAAGTATGATTTTCCAGTATTTAATATAGCAGATATCTGTGTTGTTGTAAGTACTATTTTGATTGTATACTTAGTCCTTTTTGATAAACTGGAATTTGGTGGGCAAAATGAATTTAATTGAAATATATGTGATTGAAGATGATGAAAGACTAGATACTTATTTAGCACATGAATTAAATGAGTTATCACGAACTTATCTACAGAAAATTATAAAGGATGGGCTTGTGTTAGTTAATGGATTTCCTAAAAAAGCTAGGTATAGAGTAAAAGAAGGTGATTGTATATATATTCAAATACCAGCCCCGAGGACATTGGAAATACTAGCTGAGAATATTCCGATTAACATAATATACGAGGATGATGACATTGCAATTGTTGACAAGCCATGTGGTATGGTGGTACATCCTGCACCAGGGAATTATTCTAATACATTAGTAAATGCTCTTTTATATCACATTGACAATCTCTCTTCTATTAATGGAATAATTAGACCAGGTATAGTACATAGATTGGATAAGGATACTTCTGGATTATTAATTATAGCTAAGAATGATACTTCCCATAAGTTTCTTTCTGATAGACTAAAGGACAGAGATATCTTGAGAGAGTATATTGCTCTTACATATGGAGAATTCAAAGATGATGAAGGTAGAATCAATGCACCAATTGGCAGAAATCCATTAGATAGAAAAAAGATGACAGTGATTGAAAGGAACAGTAAGGAAGCCATAACAAATTATAGAGTTTTGCAACATTATAATGGATATTCTTTAGTTCAAGCAAATCTAGAAACTGGTCGGACCCATCAGATAAGGGTTCATTTTGCTTATCTTAAACATCCAATAGTTGGAGATACTGTTTATAGCAATAAAAAAGAAGATTATAAATATAATGGACATTTTTTACACGCTAAAAAGATAGGTTTTATACACCCTAGGACATCCATATATATGGAATTTGAAGCTGATTTACCGGATAGATTTAAAAAGTTTATTGAAAATATTGGGTAGGTGAAGATATGATAACAAAAGCAAAGCTATTAGATGAGAAGGGAATGTCTAGATCTATAACTCGTATCTCTAATGAAATACTTGAAAAAAACAAAGGCGTAAGGGATGTGGTGTTTGTTGGTATAAAGACTAGAGGAGTTCCATTTGCACGAAGATTAGCTGACAGGATTGAAAATATAGAAGGAGATAATGTTGATGTATATGAACTAGACATAACATTATACAGAGATGATCTATCGGAGTTGGGTGATTTGCCTATTATTAATGAGGAATTTGATTATGATATAACAGGAAAGAATGTTGTGCTTGTTGATGATGTTATTTATACAGGTCGAACAGTAAGAGCCGCCTTGGATGCTTTAATTGAACATGGTAGACCTTCAAAAGTACAATTGGCAGTGTTAATAGATAGGGGCCATAGGGAATTACCTATTAGGGCTGATTATGTCGGAAAGAATGTTCCTACATCTAGAAATGAAATCATTGATGTAAACTTTATTGAAACAGATGGAGTAGATGAAGTTTTGATAAAAGAGAAAAAATAATTATTTAAAAACAAGAGTATTAACAGCAAAATAAATTATAGCTACCACTTATTAAGGCGGTTATCTATAATTTATTTTCAAGTAAAGAGAAATTTCAGGGGACATTATTTCTTTACATTCCCAATATACCTTAGTAATGTAAAGGGGAAGTGATTATAATATCAAATTTAAATAAAATTTAAAGCTTATATTTTTACCAAGCTTTTTATAGTCTTTAGGTCTGGATTTACGCTGATTGTGCTATAGTTTTCATATATTACCATTCCAGGCTTTGCACCTGACAGTTTTCTCACATTTTTTCTTTCTGTATAATCTACAAATATATTCTTTCCGTTTTTAGCTTTACTATAGTAGGCTGCTAGAATAGCAGCTTCATTTAATGTAGTGTCAGGGATATTCTTATTATCTTTTTTGATAATTACATGACTTCCTGGCATGTTTTGAACATGAAGCCATATATCATCTCTGTGTGCTGTTTTTAAAGTAAGCCTCTCATTCTGTCTATTATTTTTACCAACATATATTATGAAATCATCACTAGACAAGTATTGATCAGGAGATGATAGCCTTTCCTCATCATTCTTTCTTTTCTTTTTATTTCTAGTCTTATCCTTTAAATAGCCTTCCTTAATCAATTCATTTTTTATTTCATCAAGGTTTTCTACTTCAGATGAATTTTCAATGCTTATCAAAACATTCTCTAGATACATTGTCTCATCTTTGGTTTCAGGGATTTGATCTAGTAATAGTTTTTCTGCATTCTTTAATTTAGAATATTTCTTATAGTATTTTTGTGCATTTAATATTGGTGAAATCTTATAATCCATAGGAATATCAATTAAAGCTAGATTCTCATCATAAAAGTTGTTCAATTTCACTTGTTTTACTCCTTTTGGAATCAAATGGATATTAGCTGAAATAATATCAGCATAGATTTTATACTTCTCCCTATCTTCACTTTCTAGTAATTCTTCTTTTTGTTTCGCTAGTTTTTTCTTTGATCTATCCAATCTCACTTGAATAGTTTTTCTCATTGAATGAGATTTTTGTTTCAATCTATCTTGTATATCCAATCTCATATAGGTATTATCTAGCACATGAGAAATGGAAGCTAGGAAATGTTTGTTCTTTGTACCAAATTGAAACAATTCTAAACTATAGAATGCTATACGCTCTTCATTATCATTGTCTATATATAGAGGATTATAATTATCCCTTCTTACATCATTCATAATTTCGTCAAATATATGATAAAGCCTTTCTTTCTCTAGAAGACCAATACTTCCTATTGGTCTATCAATATCTAAATTGGCTCTAAAACATATCTCCTTGCTTAACAAAGGACTTAAACCAGTATAATTATAATAAAAGAATTTATATAGTTTAATATTCTTCTTGTCCTT
>CAZZCQ010000067.1:0-430 GCA_964652285.1 uncultured Tissierella sp. | reverse complement strand
ATCAATAAACTCATCTTTGCTTGTATATAAGGGGTTTTTTTTACCTTGAGAAGGTGGATATTCATAATTTAGTCCAGGCAATATTTGCCTTATTCTACTCATATCTTCACCAACTCTTTTGATAGAATCAAGAATCATATTCTTATCCTTGTTTAGTAAAATAATATTGCTATGCTTACCCATTATTTCTATAACAAGTCTTTTTTCTGTAGGGAGACCTAATTCATCAATAGATGATGTATCAATAATCACGATTCTATCCATATCATATTGTTCAATATTTAGAATAATGCTACCAGATAGGTGCTTTCTAAGTAGCATACAGAATACAGGGGGTGTATCTGGATTCCTCTTTGAATAATTTGATAAATATAATCTTGGATTATTACTACTTGCTGAAATTAATAATTTATAAATTTTGCCTTTATTA
>CAZZCQ010000066.1:4980-7415 GCA_964652285.1 uncultured Tissierella sp. | reverse complement strand
ATGATACTGCTATTACCATAAATGGAAAGACTAAAATCCCAAATTGGATGATATTTCTGATTAAGAATGATCCAATATTAGAATCCGTCAACTCCATTAAAGATGAATCCAAGGTAAAGGAATCTTTCATAAATGCCAGACTATTTATAAACAAGTATTCTCCCAATAATCCCGCAAGTATCACAAATACAAAGAAGGATACTGCAGAATTTAAGTCTGGGCTCTTTGTGATTTGTCCTTTTTTTCTGGCATCACTCAACCTTTTGGGGGTGGCTTCTTCAGTTTTATTTCCCTTGTCAGTCATTTTCATTCTCCTAGGAGCTTATAAACACATTTAGAAAATCCTCTAAGTATCCAGGCATCAATGATATAATGTTTCCTATTCTTTCCATCAACCAAGATAGCATAAGCAATGTAGCAAAAAAACTAACCATAGCCTTGAGGGGCAGTCCTAGTATCAAAACATTTATCTGTGGCACAGTCTTGGATATTATACCTAAGATTACATCCGTTACTAATACCACTATAATCAACGGTGCTGCTAGATTTAAGGCCAATTCAAAGGATTGAGAAAACAATCTAACTACTCCCTCTGTCGCTCCTCCATTAAAGTTTACATTCCCGATTGGAATTACTTTAAATGAGTTTATCAGAGACCATAATACTTTGTGATGTAAATCCAAAATGAAAAATATAGAGATAGACAACCAATAATAAGCCCTACCATAGTTTGATGCATTGATTCCCATAGCTGGATCATAAACAGATGCCATAGAAAATCCTGTTTGAAAATCCACCATCTGTCCTGCCATTTCAATAACTGCAAATATCAATTTACTTATATAGCCCATGGCTAATCCTATAAAAACCTCTTCTATAGCCATAAATAATAGATAAAAAATATTTGTCAGCTGAATATCCGGAATGGTATTTGCAATCAAAAAGCTTAGAACCATGGATAATGCTAGCTTAAATATATTGGACAAACCCCTATATGAAAATACTGGACATACCACTATAAAGGATGTCACTCTTACTAGAACTAAGACAAATTTATAAACAAATATCGTCATCTTATCTATCCTATACTTTCTATTAAGACATATAACTCTCTTGTTAAAGAGATCAACTTATTCAGCATAAAATTGCCCATAAATATTAAAGTCAAAATCACAGCAATAATCTTGGGTACAAAACTCAAGGTCTGCTCTTGAATTTGAGTAGTAGCTTGAAATATACTTATTATCAGGCCTACTGCCAATGCTATTAGAAGGACTGGACCTGCTACAATCATGATAGAAAAAAATGCCTTCCTCATAATGTTCAAAGCCACAATCTGAGTCACACTAATCACCTCTTATGAGAAACTATTTAATAGAGATTCAACCACTAGATACCATCCATCAACCAAAACAAATAACAATATTTTAAAAGGAAGTGATATCATCATTGGTGGCAACATGAACATTCCCATAGACATCAATATACTAGCCACTACCATATCTATAACTAGAAATGGTATAAATATGATAAATCCAATACTAAATGCCAATCTTAGCTCGCTTATAGCAAATGCTGGAATGATTACTGTAAGGGGTAAATCCATTGGTTCTGCTACATTTTCATTTCCAGATGCCCTTAAAAACAAAGCCAAATCCTTTTCCCTAGTTTCCTTTAGCATAAATCCCTTTATAGGGTCACTTGCCCTATCAAATGCTTCTTCTTGGCTTATCTCATCTGCAAGATAGGGTGTTAATGATTTTTCCATGACTTCAGTATATACTGGTTGCATGATGAAGAAAGTTAGAAATAAGGCTAAACCGATCAAAAGCTGATTGGGCGGACTTTGCTGAGTACCCATAGCATTTCTCAAAAAAGATAGAGCTACAATAATTCTAGTAAAGGATGTAGTAAGTATCAAAAAAGAAGGAGCTAATGTAAGGACAGTCATTATCACCAATAGCTTGACAGTATCTACAGTTCTTACCGGATTATCTTCATCAACAAATATTGACCCAAATGGGTTCATCTCTTCAGCCAATATGGTCTGTGGAATCAATATCATCAGACAGATTATTGTTAGTCCTATGAATAGATATCTTCTTCGCAAATTTTCTCCCCATTTCAAGATAATTAGTCCCTTCCTCTTCTAAACTATCAACAAAGTACCCTATCTCCTCTTGGTCCAATTCCTTTAATATCTCATTTCCCTGATCATTAAAACTCATCAAATAATATTTACCGCAAACCTCTACAATACTAAGATATGAGTTTTTATTTACAGCTACGCGCTCTATAATATTAAGAATTTTATTCTTACCTAGCGTATATTTGTTAAGATATTTCAAAAGCAAATTGGCCAATAGGATTACAATAATTAATACTATTAAAGTTTGAATCAAAGAGAAAAAACTATCAATACCCATAATACCACC
>CAZZCQ010000066.1:1545-4970 GCA_964652285.1 uncultured Tissierella sp. | reverse complement strand
ACCAAGTTCTTTCTCAATTATATATTCAATAGTATCATCCTTTATATCTACCTTGAGTTTAGATATACTGATTTCATTTAACATATCACTAGCTGTCTTATCTCTCAAATTTGCAATCACCAAATCCCTAATTTTGTTTACATTTGCATTGATTTCATCTCCGGTTTTTTCATCTGTATACATCAAAGCAACATTGATTTTTAAATAGCTATTTAAGGATTCTTCCTGCTTTAGGTTGACAATAAACTCTTCTAGGGGAATTGTGTATTCCCCGTTGGATTTAAATATAGTTGTTAACTCAGGCATCTCTTTATCTGATAATAATAGATATCCAATCCCAAATACTAAGACCAAGATAGTTGCTAATAAGGCAATTATTATTATCTTGTCAATATTTTTTCTTTCTTTAAGTTCCATTAACTATCACTTTCCTCATCAAATATTATCAAAATATTGACCCGTCTATTACTGGCTCGGTTTTCTGGGCTATCATTTGCCACAATAGGCCGATATTCACCATAGCCCACTGCTGACAGCCTTTCAGGGTCAATATTCTCTACATCAATCAGATATCTGACTACCGAAACAGCCCTAGCTGTTGATAGTTCCCAATTTGTCGGATATCTAGCACTTGACATTGGTACATCATCTGTATAACCTTCTATCATTATTTCATTATCAAATTCATTAATTAAACCCTTTAATTGTTGTAAAACTTCAATTCCTTCAGCTTTCAAATCTGCTCTTCCAGGCTCAAAAAGGATTGCCTCCTTCAATTCAACAAAAACACCTTTTCTATTCATACTAACCGAAACATTGGAGCCTAAACTTTCATTACCCACATATTCGCTTACCTTCTTATACATCTCTTCATTCCTAGTCAACACTTCAGATAATTCTAATATGCCATCATGTCCATCTAATATTGATTCACTATTTGAGCCTGATAGTACTGATTGGAAGGATGCTGCTACATTATCAAATTTATCTGCGCTGATATTGGACATAGAAAACAACAATACAAAGAATGTTAAGAGGAGTGACATCAAGTCCGAGAAGGTAATCATCCATACAGGGCTACCTCCACCACCATCATTATTCTTTCTTCTTCTCCTTCTACTCATAGCTACTAGCCTCTCTTAGAAGTTCTACATCATCTTCGAAAGACTTCCTCTCTGCTGGTGAAAGATATGTCACTAATTTTTCTTCAATTATTCTTGGATTGCTGCCTATTTGTATTTCCAAGACCCCATCTATAATCAACTCTCCAGTAAATATCTCCTCATCTGTTTGGAGTTTTAAATTTGAGGCTATAGGTAAAAATAATAGGTTGGCAGACAAAGACCCATAAAAGGTAGTCAAAAGAGCAGTAGCCATACCTGAGCCTATTATGCTTGGGTCATCTAGTTTTGATAACATGATTATCAGTCCAATCAAGGTCCCTAACATCCCAAAGCCAGGGGCTAGTTCGCCCCATTTGCTAAATACATCTTGTCCTATCCTATGTCTTCTCTCTATGGAATCCAGCTCCAACTCAAGTATTTCCCTTATCCTATCAGCTTCAACCCCATCTACAACCATTTGTAAACCAGTAGCCAATAAATCATTATCTAGTCCTTCTATATCATCTTCCAACGATAAAAGTCCATTCTGTCTTGCCTTCCTAGATAAGTCTCCAAATAATTGGACTATAGTCACCCTATCATCCTTGGGCATAAATAATAAAGTCTTTAATACACTAGGAATCTTGATTATAGATTTAAAGGGAAAGCTTATCAATATAGCACAGAAGGAGCCTATAAAGGTTATCAAAACAGAAGGTATATCAACAAAACTTACATCCTCTCCAGCTATTTTTATTGACCAAATTATCACTATTATCCCTGTAATTAATCCTATAGTAGGCCAAATATTCTTTTTCATTTGACTCCCTCCGGTAGATTAATATAGATTCTCTTCTTAAATTCTATAATCTTATCTATGACATCCTCTGTCTTATCCATCACCCTCAATGTCCTCCCATCAACCAAGGTAATAATGGTATCATGGGCTTGATCTATTCTATAGATTAAATCACTATTCAAGCAAAATTCTTTTTTATTTATTGAAGTAAGTATTATCATCTATAACACCTCTTGCTTTCTTTGTTTTATCTCTTAAGATTGATTAATTCCTGAAGCATCTCATCTGATGTTGTTATACTTCTAGAATTTGCTTGATATGCTCTGCTAGTAATTATCATCTCAGTAAATTCATTAGCTAAGTCTACATTACTCATCTCTAAATAACCTTGGCGAACAATACCAAAACCATTGAGCCCTGATTCCCCTTCCACAGGAGCGCCTGAGTTATTAGTTTCTCTATAGTTATTACCTCCAGTCTTCTCCAAGCCTTCAGGATTGGAAAATCTGGTCAATACGATTTGCCCTAATACCACTGGTGTAGATATCCCTTCATATTTTGCTGTTATAACTCCAGAGCCATCTATATAGTAGCTTTCCAGTTCTCTAGGTACAGTAGTATAATTAGGATGAGTATTTGGTATTGTTAGTGGTCTTAATACTGTCTTATCTAAAGATGTAAGATATCCGCTACTATTGATTGCTGAATACCCCATTACTTTATAGCCACTTGCATTGACTAAATTCCCCACATTATCCCTATAGAATGCTCCATCCCTTGTGTAATTCAAGGTATCTCCTTGATCTTGAGAAAGTATAAAGAATCCCTCTCCTTCTATTCCAAAATCCAAGTCCCTATTAGTAGGCTGCATAGGGCCTCCTGTCATTATAGTATCTATAGCGCCTACCCTGACACCCAGTCCTATCTGTTGAGAATTTATTCCACCTAAGCCACTAATAGAAGCCCCTTGTGCCCTAGATACAGTTTGGCTCAACATATCTTGAAATTTTACCCTACCTGATTTAAATCCAGTAGTATTCACATTAGCTATATTGTTTGATATAGTATCCATTTTGATTTGAAAACTTCTCATTCCACTTACACCTGAATATAATGATCTTAACATTTTTCTTCCTCCTAAATTGTACTCCGCTTCAGTCAGTCAGCGGGTCAATGGCTTCCCTTAGGTCCAGCCATATTATTTTATCAACATCGCACTATCTATATTTGTTACTATTTCCATCTCTCTATTTCCCATTGCAGTTATAATAGTCCTATTGTTTATGCTAGCTATAAAGGCCATATCCTTATATAAGACAAGGCTTTCCTTAGCACCTTTTTCTTGCAGCTTGTCCATCCCTTGACCAATGAGCTTCATATCTTGCTCCTGTAGCCTTATACCTCTTTGAGTCATTCTCTCTTGTGCATGATTGGATATCTTTACAATATCCTTGCTAGTTTTTGTCTCATCTAATACCTTTTTAAAATCCTTCTCTAACTCTTTGCTCTTGTCAATCCTAGTT
>CAZZCQ010000066.1:0-1535 GCA_964652285.1 uncultured Tissierella sp. | reverse complement strand
TTATTTATCTTTGTATTTGTTGTAGGTATTAAATGTCCTCTCTCTACTCTAAAATTCATTCACTCACCTCTGGCTTGGCCACTTCAACTATTGAACCTAACTGGTAATTTTTATTCTCAATTTGGATAACTGCATAACCATTTTCGAATCTAACCCTGTCAACAAGACCAGTTACCTCTTCTTCCCCATCAATTACAGTAACTTCTTTGCCAATCAATCCAAAAGTATACTCTTGTTGATTCATCAGGGACAATACATTTATACTATCTATTATAGTTCCAATATGTTCCAATGTGGTCAATTGTGCCATCTGGCTTAGATAATTGCTACTAGATCCTCCATTGCCTTCACTATCAAATGGTGTTTGATTTTTTATCTCTGCAGCCATTATCTGTAGAAAATCATTCACTGATAAATCACTATTTCTTGAATTTATACTGTTTGTATCATTTGTCATACCATTAGCTGCATAGTTTCTTATTTCCATATAATTACCTCCTTAAGCTAATATACTCAGTCCTCCTATGTTGAGTACATATCCTTCATTAGTGACAATACTAGGAATGTTTTCTAATGAGTTTATTTCTTTAAAATTCTTAAAATGATTCTTCTCATGCTTTTCTTGTTCTCTTGGGTTTGAATGACTCTCTGTATTTAAATTGATATTTATATCTAGCCTTTCAATATTTATATCCTGTTTAATAAGCCTGTCACTTAATTGACTGCTATGAGTGTTAAACAGCTCTCTAACCTGATCACTTTCCACCATTATTTTTGCTATTAATTTCCCTTCTTCCATTTTCAAAGATACATCAATATAGCCCAACTCTTCAGGATAGAGTCTTACCTTCATTGATTTCCCCTCATCACCTAGATTTAAGTCAATCATCTCTTTGAAGCTATCAATCACTTTCTGGATATTATCATTGAAGTCAAGTTCCCTTGGTCTATTGATGCCAATATTAAAGCCATCTCTAGCTACATTTTTTACAATCTGATTTAGTGGATAGTCATTTGTTATCTCATAAATATCTTTTCCAGCTTTAACTATCATGTCTGGAGTCTTATAGTCCCCTGATATCTGCATAGAATCTACTATATATGGTCTATCCTCACCCTTGCTTTGTATTGATTCTTTGCCTTTAGAAGCTATATCTATGAGAGTATCTTTATTGAAGTCTTCTTTTAATAGATAGTTATCCTTAAAGCTTATGGCTAGCTTGGCAGAATCTGGATTTGAACTTTGACTGATTTCTTCTATAGACTTAGTGTCCATAAGCAAGGGCAACCCCTTATCCATATTTGCTTCAATTCCCAATATAAAGGGCTCATCTTGAATATTACTGATAGTTTCAGATATTGGTATTTTATCTAGGTATAGGGGTTGACAGCCTTGATGATTTATTAGCATCTCTGGCATATTCATTGGGACAAAGATAATATCTTTAATCTCATCCTCCATATCTTCAATTGAAAGCTCTCTATCATCCATTGAATTCAGTATTTTAGATACCATATTTGTGTCTTCTATATCT
>CAZZCQ010000065.1:3848-7481 GCA_964652285.1 uncultured Tissierella sp. | reverse complement strand
TGATTTCATCACTACCATCATAGAATATATTGATATTGTCAAGAACCTCATATCCATTTGTCTTTCTCATCTGTTGTACCTTAGATACAAATTCTCTAGCATAACCTTCATTAATCAGTTCAGGTGTCAATGTGGTATCTAAGATAACAAATAGATTGTTCTCCATCATTACATTAAATCCTTCTTTTGAAGAGATAGTTACCAATACATAGTCCTTGACTATTTCTGTGTCTTCACCATCTAATTTCAGGTTTATTTTCCCATCGTTTTCTAGTTTTTCAACTGTTCCCTTAGCATCTAATTGATTTAGTGCTTTCCCAAAGGATTTGATCTTTGAACCTAAAATGGATCCTGCAACTTTAAAATTTGGTTTTAAGGAATAATCCATGAATTGGGATAAATCATTTTCAAAGACTACTTCCTTTACATTAAGCTCTTCCATTATCAATGGAACAAGATCGTTTATCTGCTTTTCATATTTACCATCTATCACAACTTCATTCAATGGCTGACGAACTTTGATTCTTACTGTTTCACGTGAGGCTCTACCTAAACCAACTAGGTCTCGAACTAAGTCCATTTTCTCCTCGATTTCTTTGTTTATCAAATCTTCATAAGCCTTAGGATATAGTGCTAAATGCACGGATTCTTCCCCTGTTAGATTTCTAAATAATTCTTCAGATGTAAATGGTACAAAAGGTGCAATCATCTTACAAATTCCTACTAGTATTTCATAAGTAGTATTGTATACAGCTTTTTTATCATCGTTTAATTCCTTAGACCAGAATCTTCTTCTAGACCTTCTGATATACCAATTTGACAAATCCTCTATAACAAAGTCTTGTATATCTCTTACAACTCTAGTCAATTCAAATATTTCCATATTCTCTGTACATTTTTTAACTAAAGAATTATATTTTGATAAAATCCATTTGTCTATTTGTGGTCTTTCTTCAAATGCTATTTCAAATTCTCTAGGGTCTACTCCATCTGTATTTGCATATAGGGAGAAGAAATTATATACATTCCTTATGCTCCTAAAGAACTTGGATTCGACCTCTCTTAATCCATCCTCATCAAATTTAGTAGGGGTCCATGGTGGTGATACATAGATTAGATACCATCGAAGTACATCTGCTCCGTATTTGTCAAATAAATCAAATGGATCTACCGTATTCCCCTTTGATTTTGACATCTTCTTCCCGTTTCTATCCAATATCAAGTCATTAACCAGTACATTTTTATATGGTGATTTTCCTGTTACAAAAGTAGAAATAGCAATCAATGAATAGAACCATCCTCTAGTCTGGTCAATCCCTTCATTGATAAAATCTGCTGGGAATAAGGAGTCGAAATTTTCCTTGTTCTCAAATGGATAATGATGTTGAGCAAATGGCATTGCGCCACTATCAAACCAAACATCTATTACATCATTTTCCCTAGTCATGATTGAATCACATTTATCACATTTTAGATGTACATCATCCACATATGGTCTATGGAGTTCAATGCTTTCATCGATGTCTTCAATAGCTCTTTCGACTAATTCAGCTCTTGAACCAACACTATCAATATGTCCACAATCATCACATCTCCAAATAGGAAGAGGCGTCCCCCAGTACCTACTTCTTGAGATTGCCCAATCTTGAATATTCTCTAGCCAATTCCCAAATCTCTTTTCTCCAACAAATGATGGAAACCAATTCACTCCATTGTTATTTTCTACTAATTGATCCTTTAACTTACTTATCTCAATATACCATGAAGGTTTTGCATAGTATAAGAGTGGAGTATGACATCTCCAGCAATGTGGATAGTTATGAAGCATTCTCTCCTTTTTATATAGTTTCCCAGTTTCTCTTAACCATCTTATAATCTCTGGATCTGCATCCATTACAAACATATCCTTCCAGATAGTTTCAGTAAACTTTCCTTCTTCTGATACTGGTTGAATAACTGGTAGCTTATACTTTAAACCTGTATTATAGTCATCTTCACCAAAGGCTGGGGCAGTATGGACTATGCCGGTTCCATCTTCAGTTGTTACATAATCTCCAAGAGTAACAAAAAATGCCTTTGTAGATACTTCTATAAAAGGTATCAATTGTTCATATTCTAAGTATTCTAAGTCTTTTCCGCTTAATTCTTCTAAAACCTCATAATCATCCTCTAATACTGTCGGAGCTAATGTTTTAGCAAGATAGTAAATCTCATCATTTCCCTTAACCTTAACATATATCTCATCTGGATTCACTGTTAAACTTACATTTGAAGGCAAAGTCCAAGGTGTAGTGGTCCATGCTAAAAAATATTCATCTTTATCTTTTAGTTTGAATTTAGCCACAACTGTCTCTGACTTTATTTCTTCATAGCCAAGAGCGACTTCATGACTAGCAAGCCCTGTACCGCAACGAGAACAATATGGTAATATCTTGTGTCCTTCATAGATATAGCCTTCTTCGAAAAACTTATTTAATATCCACCAAACGGATTCGATATAGTCATTCTCTAAGGTTATATAAGGATTATCTAAGTCTATAAGATATGCCATTCTCTCTGTCATTTCTCTCCAAAGCTTTTCATATCTAAACACAGAATCCCTACACTGTTTGTTAAATGCCTCTACCCCATATGCCTCAATATCTTTTTTGTTGTTTAAATTTAACTGTTTTTCTACCTCAATCTCCACTGGAAGACCATGGGTATCCCATCCAGCCTTCCTCTTGACTTGATAGCCCTTCATCGTTTTGTATCTACATGTTAAATCCTTCAAAGTCCTAGACATAACATGATGAATACCTGGTTTTCCATTTGCTGTAGGAGGTCCTTCATAAAAGATATATGGATTATTTGAATCTCTTGTTTCTACAGATCTGTGTAATAAATCAATCTCATTCCAATACTCAGAAATCTTATGCTCACGATCCTTTACAGGTTCATTAGTTAATTCATTAAATCTCTTCAAATTAATCTCTCCTTGTTGAATAATTCTTACTTTTTATGCATTAATTAGTCCCTAAGTCATCGACTTAGGGACGAAAATTCCGCGGTACCACCCATATTACAAGATTCATCTTGTCTCTCAAATAGGATAACGGCCTTACCGTAATACCTTACTTTTCTTTTCAGGTATTATGCTCCAAGGTGATATTCACAAAACTCCTTATAATAATCTTCCACCCAATGATTATTTCTCTTTAAAAAGATGTTTTTGTGACTGTCCTTGTCATTGCAATATTTACACATATACCATAATATCTTAACCACTACTATTTTGTCAAGAATAACTATAAAAACTCCTCTTGCTTCTGTCTTAATCTATATATCATGGTGGTCTTATCTAAGTCCACCATATCATAGCTAATAAATGCACCCTTCTTTATATCCCTAGTCACTTTTGTATTAGGATTTACCAAGCCAATTGGTAATAAATTCTCATTCTTAGCTTTTTCATAGGATTCTATACTTCCAAGTATGGTAAATTCTCCAATTCCATCTAACTTTTCACCTTTCTTTAGGTCCTTTTTAGCTATAGTAATAACCTCGGCAAGCTGTCCTCCTATAGGTGCAATAGTAGGCTCATTATATATCATTGCCCTAGCTATTGTAATAGGTGTTTCAAGACTGGTTAAA
>CAZZCQ010000065.1:0-3838 GCA_964652285.1 uncultured Tissierella sp. | reverse complement strand
GTGATATGGTCTATATAGTACATAATTTGGCCCATCACCCATACTCAAATATCTCATCTCTTCATGCACCTGTGGTAGTTTAGTTGTTACAATTACAAATACCCCTGGGGCAATTCCGTTAACATAATCTACAACCCTATAATTGTTTAAAATACCTCCATCTTTTTTCAAACTAAATATATTAGGTAATTCTTTAACTGTTGCACTAGGTCCATGTCCACCTCTTATATCTGGCAAAAATCCTGTTGCATTGGCCATTGCAGCCATTTCTATCATAGTATTAGTTCCATCCACAAAGGAAGCTAGTCTTAATGGCTTTAATTTCTTTTTATTAGCTACTTCTTTAACCGTGTCAGGAGTTGCATCGAAATCTATGGGATTATTCTTGCCCTTACCTATAGCCAAAATATCAAAACCTAAAGCATCAGCAAAATCATAGATCTCTTTTACACTTCCCGGCTCGTCACCTGCAGTACCTGTATATACTACCCCAGCATCTTTAGCAAGTTTATTTAGTATTGGTCCTACTGTAATATCAGCTTCTACATTGACCATCACAATGTGTTTATGATTATCTATTGCATCCAAAGCGATTTTTGCTCCTGTATTAGGTACCCCTGTAGCATCAACAACCACTTCTACTAAATTGGCTCTACTTGCATATTCAGTGCAATCTGTAACCACATATTTTCCCTTTTCCATTGCTATATTTATTTCACTCAAACTTTTACCAATGGCTATGTCATCCCTAGAAACACCTGCTAATGTATAGGATTCTATGGCATCTTCTATCTTCCTACTTGCTACTAATGATGGTATCATCCCCTTCATAAGCATCATTTGACTGACCATGCCCTTACCCATTAAACCAGCACCTACTAGTGACACCTTTATTGGTTCCCCATTTTCTTCTAATATTTTTAACTGATTATTTATCCCTGACATATACTCCTCCTGCTTTTCTATTTTGTCATAGCTGCATTTAATCCCGCAACATAGCCTGAAGACCATGCCCATTGTAAATTGAATCCTCCACAATCTCCATCTACATCTAATAATTCTCCAACAATATATAAACCTTTGATTAGCTTTGATTCCATCGTTTTATCATCAATATCCTTTGTATCAATTCCACCTACTGTGACTTGAGCTTGACCCCAACCTTGGCTACCAGTTATTCTAAACTCCCAAGATGTTAGTATTTTAGCTAATCCCTTTATCTCCTCTGATGATAAATCAATGACATCTTTATCTTTGTTAAGATTAACTTCCCTCAATATAGGAATTATCAATCTCTTATGGATTAATCCTATCAACCCTTCTTGTATGGTCTTATTAGGCATATATTTAAATCTTTTAATTAAATATTGTATTAATTCATCCTCACTTCTATTTGTAATTATTGATACCCTAAGCCTAATATCTTCCTTCTTTCTTAGATAGTCTAGTGCAGTTCTACTTATTTGGAGTATTGGAGGACCAGATATCCCATAGTCAGTAAATAATATATCTCCTCTATCTTCCATTATAAACTTATCATTTGAATATAATCTTGCAACACCTGGAAATTTTATCCCCTTCAACTGTTTAAAGATATTGCCTTCCAATTTTAGTTGAACTAATCCAGGAAATATATCTGTTAATGTATGCCCGAAAGCTTTTGCCAGTCCATATCCATTGCCATCTGAACCACTTACTGGCATTGCCATTCCACCTGCTGCTAGTATTACTTTATCTGATTCAAAAGTTCTACCATCTTTCAACCTTAATACAAATTTTGCTAGTTTCTTAATCTCTACTACATATGCCTCAGTAATGAGTTCTATCCCTAGGTTCTCTATCTCATATCTTAAAATATCCAATAGGCTAGATGATTGCAATGAATAAGGATAGACTTTATTATCTTCCACAGTTGGAGTAATCCCAAGTATTTCAAAAAAATCAATAGTTTGATATATATCAAAATTATGTAATGCACTGTATATGAATTTAGGGTTATCACTATGATAATTTTCAATAAAGTTATTATAACTAATAGTGGTGTTAGTGTAATTGCATCTACCATTTCCAGTTGCTAATAGTTTCTTCCCTACTCTATCATTTCTTTCTAATATTGTTACATCAGCACCATTTCTTTTAGCTATGATGGCAGCAATCATTCCTGATGCCCCTCCACCTACAACAATTACATTATTAGACATAAATCTAACTCCCTCTAGCAATATAAATCGCTCCTAATTAATTTCCCTATTGTTTTATTTTATACCTTATTAATAGTATTGTCTAGTTTTCCATGTATTAGAATACTTGCCATAAAAAAAGAAAATCCTATTTATTTAACAGGATTTTCTTTAAGTCTACTTATACTAATCATTTTCTTTTTTTACGAATTTCTCTATATAAGTCAATAAAACATTTAATGTTATTCCAACAATTGCGGCAAAACTTAAACCAGCTATTGAAACAGATTCATTTATTTTGATCCCTATACCCCCTAATCCGATTATAAGGATTGAACCCATTACTATAATATTTTTGAAACTGAACTTTACATTCTCAGTTTTTATAGTCTTCACACCTATCAAAGATATCATGCTAAACAACATCAGAGAAATTCCACCCATTACTGCATTAGGTATTGAAGCTAGTACTCCTCCTATCTTAGCAACAAAACCAAGAGCTACTGCAAATAATGCTGCGAGTCTCAGTATTGAAGGATCATAGTTTTTGGTTATTGCTAATACTCCTGTATTCTCTCCATATGTTGTATTTGCAGGCCCACCAACTAATGCAGCAAACATAGTAGCTAATCCATCTCCAAGTAATGTTTTATTTAACCCGGGATCCTCTATAAAATTCTTTCCAACTACTTGACCGTTTGTTGTAATATCACCTAGATGTTCCATGAATACCGCCATAACTACTGGTACTGTTATTAGAATAGCTGTCATATCAAACTTTGGAAATTGAAACGGTGGGATTGCTAGAAATTGACTCTCTACAATAACCTCTGTATTTACTAAATTCATGGCTAAAGCCAATGTATAACCAACTACTACTGCGATTAGAATTGACAGTTGCCTTATGAACCCCTTTCCTATAAAATTGATTACCAGTGCAGTAGCTAATGTAATCCCTGCTAATATAAAGTGTTCACTTGCCATTGAATAAGCTGTAGGTATTAAACTCATTCCTATTACTATAATCATCGGTCCCACAATACTTGCTGGTAATAACTTTCTAATTTTAGATACACCAATTTTCTTGATAAATAATGCTAAAATGACATAAATTAATCCGGCTACGAAAATGCCCCCTTGAGCATATGCCAGATCTCCATTATACATTTCTTTAATTGTTAAGATTATAGGAATAAAAGCGAAAGATGAACCTAAAAATACTGGGACTTTCCTTTTAGTACATAGATGAAAGATTAGTGTTCCTACACCTGCTGTAAATAAAGCAATTGATGGATCAAATCCTGTAAGAATTGGCACTAATACTGTTGCACCGAACATTGCAATTAGATGTTGTAAAGCTAAGACTGTCTTCTTTGTCCCTCTTAAAACCACAGATTCCTCAATCCTAGTTTTGGTCATGACATTATCTACCATTATGCATTCTCCTTTCCAGTCTCTCAGGACTGATTTAAAGTTTATTTAGATTTCCTTTGTTGATTATATCATTTTTCTGCTTATTATACAATAATTATTCCAATGTAAATATCATTATTTTTAGAACAATAAATAAAAAATACTTATTTCTTAGAAGAAATAAGTATTTTCTTATCTGGCAACTTCCTACTCTCCCAGGGCGTTACCACCCAAGTACCATCGGC
>CAZZCQ010000064.1:0-7659 GCA_964652285.1 uncultured Tissierella sp. | reverse complement strand
AGATCAGAGGCATCTAATAGATTTGAAAAGGGGATTGATCCTAATCTATCTAGTCTAGCTGTTGATAGATGCTGCCAATTAGTTGAACTAATAGGTGCTGGGGTGGTAGTGGGGTCTTCAATTGATGTATATAAGAATATTAAAGAAGAAAAAATTATCACTTTGAGACCAGAAAGAGCAAACAAATTACTTGGAATTAACATAGAAGAAGATGCCATATTAGCATATTTGAATTCATTGGGATTGGAATCTGAGTTAAAAGATGGCTTGATATATACAAGAATTCCCACTTATAGATTGGATTTAGATATAGAAGCAGATTTAATTGAGGAAATTGGTAGATTGTATGGTTACCATAACATTGAAAGCAAACCACTTATGGGTGTTTTAACTAGGGGTCTAAAACCTTATGATAAAACAATTGAGGACAAAACAAAAGATATTCTAGTAGGGCTAGGATACAATGAGGTAATGACATATTCTTTTATTAGTCCAAAAGCATATGATAAGCTGAACCTACCTAAGGATAGTAGTTTACGAGAAGATATTAGGTTGATTAATCCATTAGGAGAGGATTATAGTGTCATGAGGACTACTCTTATACCAAATATGTTAGAATTGCTGGCAAGAAATTACAATAGGAGAGTTGATAGTGTCTATGTTTTTGAAATAGGCAATGTTTTTATACCTAATGAGGCTTCAATTGATAATCTTCCTAGAGAAGAGAAGGTTTTATCCATTGGATTTTATGGAGATAATGATTTTTACCATTTAAAGGAATCCCTTGA
The DNA here is from genome assembly GCA_964652285.1 of uncultured Tissierella sp. Taxonomy (GTDB): domain Bacteria; phylum Bacillota; class Clostridia; order Tissierellales; family Tissierellaceae; genus JAAYTL01. Next base: position 6,871 of record CAZZCQ010000064.1, on the reverse strand, counting down.
AATATTATTTGCTAGATTAGGTATTGTTGGTATCGACTTTATAAGAGAAGAGAATAATCCAACATATCATCCAGGTAGAACCGCTAAAATACTGATGAATAACCATGAATTAGGTATATTAGGTGAAATTCACATGGATGTATGTGAAAACTATGATATAAATCAAAATGTGTATATTGCACAAGTGGATTTCAAGAAAATAGTTGAGATAGCTGATTTTGATAGAAAATATAATCCTTTACCCAAATATCCAGCAATGAGTAGGGATATTGCCTTGATTGTTGATGAGGATGTATTGTTTGGAGAGATTAAAAGAATTGTATTTAAGCATGGTAAAGATATAGTTGAAAATGTAAAGATATTTGATATTTATAGAGGGAATCAAATACCTGAAGGGAAAAAGAGTATAGCATTTTCTATTATTTATAGATCACATAATAAAACATTAACTGATAATGAAGTAAATATGATTCAAGACCTAATCATTTCTGATTTAGAAAACAACTTAGATGGAGAGTTAAGAAGTTAAGGAGTAGCTAGATCTACTCCTGCTTTATTTGCTTTTTATTTGTTGGTCTATATAGTATAATATAGTTATAATCTAATGGGAGGTAAGAGTTATGCCAGATAAAAAGCGTGTGGATGTAATAATAGATGGTCGTAACTTTACAATTGTCGGAGAAGAAGATGAGGAATATATAAGAAATCTAGCTTACTATGTAGATGTAAAGATAAGAACTTTGGCATTAAAGAACAGCAGACTTAGTCAGACTATGACCGCAACATTAGCTGCAATACATATAGCTGATGAATTACATGAGGTAAAAAATGATTTGAATGAATTAAGACAAAAAACTAGAGATCCTCTTGAGAAATACGAAGTATTGAATAAAGACTTGAAAAAAGAAAAGGATAGAATCAAAGAATTAGAATTTGAGAATAAGGAACAATTAGTAGAGATATCTTCAATTAAAACCGAAAGGGATAAAGCTTTAAAGGAGTTAGAACAATACAAGGAAGAATCACTTATGAAGGAAGAAGAAATACAAGCTTTTAAGAAGCAGTTACAAGACCTTCAAGATAAAAACTTTAAAGGGCAAATTGAATTAATTGAAACTAAAAAAGAATTAACAGATTATATGAGATTGATAGATGAAGAAACTAGTATCTATTCAAAAGAAAAGAATTAGAGAAACACATAAAAGAGGTGAGCAAAATTGAATGAAAGAACCCTCAGAGTATTAGAATACAATAAAATCTTAAATCTTCTGATAGAGAAAACAGAATCAAGATTAGGCAAGGAGTTGACAAAAAAGGTTAAGCCCCTAATTAATATGAATGAGATAAATCTTTTATTAGAAGAAACAGATGAAGCATTGTCAATACTAATTCATAAGGGGAATCCCCCATTATTTGGGATACACAATATAGCCTCTGAGATTAAAAGAGCCGAAATGGGAGGTTCATTGATTCCAAAAGGATTATTAAGAATTTCAGATTCCTTAAGGGTAGCTAGAAGTCTAAAAGGTTTCATAAAAGAAAGTAAAACTGATAGATCTCCTAATTATCCAATAGTTGAAGGATTAATTGGGAATCTAAGAGTTTTTAAAGATATTGAAGATAAAATCAACAATGCTATTATAAATGAAAATGAGATATCTGATAATGCAAGTAATACTTTAAGGAGCATTAGAAGGCAGATTATTAGCAAAAATGATGCAGTGAAGGATAAATTAAACTCAATTATCAGTTCGCAGTCAAACAAAAAATATCTTCAAGATAGTATAGTCACTATAAGGGAAGGAAGATATGTAATCCCTGTAAAACAAGAGAATCGTGGAAGTATCCCTGGTTTAGTACATGATATTAGCTCAAGTGGAGCTACTGCATTTGTTGAGCCTATGGCAGTTGTGGAGCTTAATAATCAACTCAGGGAATTGGAAGTTAAGGAAAGAGAAGAGATTGAAATAGTATTGGCAGAGCTTTCAGACATGGTTGCTGTTCAAGCAAAGAGCATACTCGAAAACCAACATATATTACAAAGGTTGGATTTTATATTTGCAAAAGGGAAATTAGCATTGGACATGAAAGCTACTAGGCCTATCTTAAATGATAGGGGTTATTTAAATATCAAACAAGGTAGGCATCCTTTGTTGAATGTGAAAGAAGTAGTACCAATTGATGTTTATATGGGAGATGAGTTCACTTCTTTAGTGATTACAGGACCTAATACTGGTGGGAAAACCGTTACTTTAAAGACTGTTGGATTATTTACTTTAATGGCTCAATCTGGTTTGCATATACCAGCTGATTATAACTCTGAAATAGCTGTGTTTAATCAAGTGTTTGCAGATATTGGCGATGAACAGAGTATAGAACAGAGTTTGTCGACATTTTCATCCCACATGACAAATATTGTTGACATCATAAATAGTTTAAAAGAGAATAGCTTGATTCTCTTTGATGAACTAGGTGCAGGTACAGATCCAACAGAAGGAGCAGCACTTGCTATGTCCATATTGGATAATCTATCAAAACTAAATGTTAGATGTATAGCTACTACTCACTATAGTCAACTAAAACTCTATGCACTGACAACAGAAGGTGTTAGCAATGCATCTGTAGAATTCAATGTTGAAACCCTTGGGCCTACTTATAGGTTATTAATAGGTGTACCAGGTAAGTCAAATGCATTTGAAATATCAAAGCGATTGGGGCTTCAAGATTATATTATTGATTATGCTAAAGAACTTGTTTCTCAGGAGAACATTGAGTTTGAAGATGTTCTGCAAGCTATTGAGGGAGATAGAATTCAGGCACAACAGAATAGGGAAGTAGCAGAGAGATATAAAAGAGAAATCGAAGAATTAAAGGAAGATCTTAGTCATGAAAAAGAAAAGACAAAGAATATGCGGGATAAGATTCTTCAAAAGGCTAAAGAAGAAGCAAAGGATATACTTAATAATACAAAAATGGAGGCAGATTTAATAATCTCAGAGTTAAGAGAAATTTCTGATGCTGTTGGGAAAGAACATAATAAAAGAATCCAAGAAGCAAAAGATATACTATCATCTAAAATAGATGAAGTGGATATCTCTAGCTCCAATTATGTATTAAATGTAAAATCAAACAGGCCTCCAAAGAATCTAAAGATTGGTGAAACGGTTGAGATATTGAGCTTAAACCAGAAAGGGCTGGTTTTGTCATTGCCCGATGAGAGTGGTAATCTCTTTGTACAAGTTGGTATCATGAAAGTTAGTGCCCATATTAGTACATTAAGAAGGAGCAAATCAGACAATGAAAAACATCAGGTAAAAGCAAAGACTATTATAAGCTCTAAATCCAAGCATATAAAAAATGAGATTGATTTAAGAGGTAAGAACATTGAAGAAGCAATTATAGAGCTTGATAAGTATATTGATGATATATATATGGCTGGGTTAAAGGAAGTATACATAATTCATGGGAAAGGAACTGGTGCATTAAGAGAAGGATTGCAGGATTATTTTAAATATCATAAAGTAATTAAATCCTATAGATTTGGGAAACATGGTGAAGGTGGTATGGGAGTAACCGTACTAGAGATAAAATAGATAATAGATTAAAGGCTACCAGGAGGTAAACATGTTAGATTTTAAGGAAAGAGTTTTAGACATACTTGAAGTGGAGATTGATTCACTTTCTAGAGACGAGATGAAGTCACTGATAGAAGTGCCACCATCATATGATATGGGAGATTATGCATTCCCGGTTTTTAGACTTAGCAAGGTTTTTAAAAAAGCTCCTAATTTGATTGCAGAGGAGTTAGCTAAAAGATTTTCAGATAGTGAATATTTTGATAAAGTTGAAAACAAAGGGCCTTATGTAAATTTTTTTATCAATAAAGAAAAATTAGTTGAGACTGTAATAGATGAAGTAAGATTAAAAGGTGAGCAGTATGGTTCCTCAGATTTAGGTAAAGGAAAGACAGTAATAGTAGAGTACTCTTCTCCTAATATAGCTAAACCATTCCATATGGGGCATCTTAGGACAACTGTAATAGGTAATTCTTTATATAAAATATATAAGCATTTGGGTTTTGATACCATCGCTATAAATCATTTGGGTGATTACGGTACACAATTTGGCATGCTTATTTCAGCATATAATAAATGGGGAGATAGAAAGGCAATTGAAAAAGAACCTATTAATGAACTGCTAAAATTATATGTAAGATATAATGAAGAAGCTGAAAAGGATGAGGCTCTTTTAGATGAGGCTAGGTACTGGTTCAAGGAATTAGAAAATGGTAATAAAGAGGCATACTCTCTATGGGAATGGATGAGAAGAGTAAGCTTAGATGAATTTAATAGGGTATACGATATGCTCAATATTAAGTTTGATTCCTATGCTGGTGAAAGTTTCTATTCAGATAAAATGCAAAGAGTTATAGATGAATTGGATAATAAGAAATTACTGATAGAATCAGAAGGAGCATATATTGTTGATTTAGAAGAATATGGTATGCCCCCTGCATTGATAAAAAAAAGTGATGGGTCTACACTCTATACTACCAGGGATATAGCTGCAGCAATCTATAGAAAGGAGACTTATGATTTCTATAAGAATATATATGTCGTAGCATCACAACAAAACCTACATTTTAAACAATGGTTTAAGGTGCTTGAATTAATGGAATATGAGTGGGCAAAAGACTGTATACATATTCCTTTTGGGATGGTGAGCTTAGAGGATGGAGCTCTTTCCACAAGAAAAGGTAGGGTTGTATTTTTGGAAGATGTACTAAATAAGGCAGTCGAGAATACACTCTCGATTATAGAAGAACGAAATCCAAATTTAGATAATAAGGAAGAAGTGGCTAAGCAAGTTGGTGTGGGTGCTGTAATGTTTCAAGAATTATTTAATCAAAGAATCAAGGATTATGTTTTTTCATGGGAAAGGACCCTTAGTTTTGATGGTGAAACAGGTCCCTATGTTCAATATACCCATGCTAGAGCAAATTCTTTACTTGAAAAAGGAGGTTTTAAAGAAGAAGATAGCGTAAACTATAGCTTATTATCATCAGGGGATGAGATTGATATCATAAGGATGATATATGATTTCCCTAAGGTAGTTTTAGATGCTATGGAAAAGAATGAACCTTTCTTCATTACTAGACAGATTGTTGAAATAGCTAAGGGATTCAATAAGTTTTATAATAGCTCTCAAATAATAGTAGAGAATCAAGAGGTAAAAAAAGCTCGACTTGCATTGACATACATGGTTAAGAATACGATTAAAATTGGGCTAGGATTATTAGGCATTGATGCACCTAATAGAATGTAGGTAATGATAATGACTTTAGATTTACAAACTCTTGTACCTAATATTATTTTGAAAGATATAGATAAAAACAATAAAAACACCTATATTTCACAATTAACCGTATTGACTATAAAATCATTGCTTCCTATGGAAGAATCAGTAGGTAATAAAATTGATTATTCAAGATTTGCGGAAGAGCTAAAACTTTGGGAAGAGTATTGCCTAGGAGATAATATTTGTCTTTTAACACAGCATAAGAATTATCTTACCTTTTATGATGAGTTTTTTTATACACGATTAATTCCAATTATAGTCGCAAATAAAGATTTTAGGATTATTGAAGATGAAATCATAAAAAATATCCTATATTTTTCAGCTAACTTTGAAAATCTATTGGAATGGTTATTGATTGGAGTTACTATATATCTGTTAATTGATAATAATAAAGGTATAATCAAGTATTTGAAGGAATATATCATAAAATTCTCGCAGATTGATTTTTTGAACAGATATAAGGGATTCATACGGGTAGAGAGCGATACAATCCCAAACATTTTCAAAATCAATTTTGAGAAGGAAAGAATTTGCCTATTGGATGTTTTGAATAGGAAAGGCTCTAGGAAATATCAAAATATACAAGATATATTAATGCTTTTAGAGGGGAATAATCCAAGTACTACCATAGGAAAGATAATATTCGATTCATCTATGCCAGTTGCTATTGATAGAATAGAACAATTTTATATGGATATGAACAAGTATATATTAAATTTAAGAAGAGGTAGAATTGATTTAGAGAGTTTAAAAATAGATGAATATGTTATGCCAGATGTTTTTAGCTTTAAAGAGGGAGATGTTTTTTATCATTCGCTTCTAAACTATTCTAAGGTATTAAAAAAAGAAGTTACAGCTGAAGGCTTAACTTCTTTGATTAGTACAAAATCTGGTTATTATTTATTTAAAAGAGCCCCTTCTAATTAGACTGGGTTTCTTTTTGTAAAAATTCTAAAAACCTATCTTCTGGAATCTCTGATAATGAAGATAATTCTTTTATAAAACTATTCTTCAATACTAGAAAGTCATCTATTTTAGTACTTTGTCCTGTATAGTCTAAAGCTTGAATAATCAAGAGCATATCTTCTTTAGACATTTCCTGAATTGATATTCTATCAAAGTTCTGCATTATGTACTCCTTTCGTTAAATTCTAATATATATTCTACATCTTTTGATGGAAACAATCAATACTACATTATGAAGAGAGCAAACTTGCTAGGAGAATTTATGATTAATAGGAAAGAGGATGGTTCAGTCATGAAGATGATATTGGTATCATTAAACTCAAAATATATACATTCAAATTTGGCTATCAGATATCTATCAAAGTATGTATCAGAGATTAAAGATATAGATATATATGAATTTACCATAAATCAAAACTTAAATTTTATTGCCTCGGAAATATACAAGTTATCACCAAATTTAGTCGGGTTTTCGACATATATTTGGAATCTTAATGAAAGCTTAAGAGTTTGTGAGACCCTAAAAGAAGTCAAGCCTGAATTAAAG
>CAZZCQ010000063.1:0-7694 GCA_964652285.1 uncultured Tissierella sp. | reverse complement strand
AATGCGCCTGCTCCTTTTATAGTTAAAACCGCCTCTTTTATGCCGCCGACCGCATTGTCCGATACGGAATTAAGGTAAACCTTATATTCTTTTCTTTCAGCATAATGCGTATACATTCTTAAAAGCATTCCAGCAAAAAGGCCGGCCTCATCGCCGCCCGCTCCCGGACGTATTTCTATTATTACGTTACGTTTATCATCAGGGTCCTGCGGCATAAGAAATTTCTTTAATGTAGGAGTATCTGCTGTTAAGCAAAATACTACTATCCTATCATCAGCCCTAATAATTGAGTTCCCTTTAGGAATAGTTACCTTCCCATTTCTAACGATAGCACCAATAATAATTCCCTTAGGTAAATTTAAATCTGATAAAGGTTTATTAATAAAAGGTGAATCTTTACCTACTATTAATTCTGTGACTTCACCATTGCCACCGATTAACAAAGAAACTGATATGACTTTTCCACCTCTAATATATTTTAAAATATTACTAGCAGTTATATAAATAGGATTTAATGCTGCATCAATTTCTAACCTATCTATTACCTTTGTATAATTTTGTCTGCTTATTTTAGCAATGCATTTATTCACGCCTTCTTGTTTAGCCACCAAAGCCATAAGTAGGTTTTGTTCATCAAAACCTGTAGTCCCAATAAAAGCATCCATGCTACCAAGTAATTCTTCATCTAAAAGGTTGAAATCAGTGCCATCACCGTGTATAACTAAAACATCATCTAGTTTATTTGATAATTCTGTTGCTCTCTCTTTATCTATTTCTATCAGCCTTACAGATATTTTAGACTTAGCTAAGGCTTTGCTTAAATAATATCCTATATTACTACCGCCTAATATCATTACATTCTCAATCTCTTTATTAGTTTTATTGAAATTAAATCTATTGCTAAACTCACTAATATGTTCATCTTCACCTATTACATATATAACATCATAGTCCAATAACTCAGTATCTCCATGTGGAATTATAATATTACCACCCCTTGAAACAGCAGCTATAAGAAGATTTTCAAATCCTCCTAAATCCTTTAGTCTTTTCCCTACTAAATCAAGATTATGGCCAATATTATAATCAATAATTTTTACTTTTCCGCTAGCAAACTCTCCAGTATAAAACATGTATTGTTTTAATAGAAATTTCTCAATAAATTTTGCTGTATCTAAATCAGGATTAACTATTAAATCTATCCCCATCTCACTTTTTATAAAATCTAATTGCTTCATATATTCAGGATTTCTAATTCTTGCTATTGTTTGTTTACATCCTAGTTTCTTTGCCAATGAACATACCACAGTATTAGTTTCATCACTATCTGTAGTAGCAACTAAGATATCACATGTCTTTATATCAATCTCTTTCAAAACTCTAATATCAATTCCATTTGCTTCTATAGTAAGAACATCAATATGTTCATTGATTCTATCTAAAACATTAGGATTGTTATCTATGAGTGTGACATCAATATCCTCTTGAATCATAAATTCAGCTAGCTTATATCCAAGTTTTCCAGCACCAACAATTACAACTCTCATCAAACCTCACCCCATAACTAATATATCAAGATGATTAAATATTAACACATTAAAAGTAAATATTCATCTAATATTTAAATCTCTGAATTCAAAATGGGATATGGGTCTTCCTCCCATATCCCATTACATTACTGATATACTCGGTGCTGCATAATAATCAGTAACCCCTGATATAATGTTTTTTTGTCCAATTCTAGTATATATGCCTGCAAAGCTTTCATTATATACAAACAATCCAATCACAGATTTAAAACCTTCTACTGTAAATTTACCATCTTTAAACACCAGATATTCTCTCGAATAGTTTTCTACCAGCTCTTGATATATATACTCATTATTCCAATCCTTTTTGAGTCTAAGCTCCCACTCTTCATAATCTAAATCCCTACCCACATAGACCCCTTGGGAGGCATTTAAATCCATTGGCTTCATGATATATTTATCCTTGTTGTTGAGAACTTCATAGAAAACCTCTTCTTTTCCACCAAATATCCCAGTATAGGGAATGTGTTCCTTGACAAAAGTTCTTTCTTCTTCAGTTAGCATCTCCAATGTATCTTCATCGTGCAAAATCTTGAAAAAAATCTTATTGTGAATCACCTGGGACCTTAGGGAACCTATACAGCAAAATGCACATTCTCTGTAAGCTTTAATAAAATCAAGTATTTCATCAACCTTATCGATTAATTCAAAGGTGACTATTCTTCTATATACTAAATCTATCCTATAATCCTCAAAGTATAATTTATTATCTCTATACTCCAACTCCCTTGGATCAACTATTATACAATTGTATCCTTTAGCATTATAAGCGTCTTGAAACACTTTAAATTCTGCTGATGTGCCACTCTCTATAAAATCCACTATAGCAACATTTGGAGTTTTATTTAATGAATCATACTTATTATATATTTCAATACTGGTATCCACCCATGTATTTATTAATTCCAAATAATCCAATCTATAATTATCAGAAAAGTTCTTTAGTGCTTTTGTTTCTAGCAATATCTTTCCAATTGTATTATCCTCATTCATTGCAGATGAACCATCTGTGTTTAATTCACAGAACTTAAAATTATCATAATCCTCATAAAATATATCGAATCTTCCTATTGGCACATTTATGTCATAGCCATTGTCTATCTCAATTAATTCCTCAACCCACTTGGGAAATCCAAATTTCTTTCTAAAATCTAAATCTTCTACATATCTATCTGTGACTTTGTCTCCAATAGAAAACATAGTCTCACTTATTTTTTTAAAATCCTTCAATATTTTGTTATTTACAAAAAAGGGATGATACAAAAAAGGAACTGGTTTACCTTTGTATTGTGCACTAGAGTGCTTTACCTTTTCAATTGTCAATTTATAATCCTCATGATAATTCTCTTGATTAGCCATTACCATGTCAATATATTTTTTACTAATATCCTTTATATTCATAGTCTACCACCTCTTATTTATAATGCACCATTGAAGGGCTTCCTTTTTCCCATATATTGAATTTTTCTTTGTAATCTCATATGGATTCTTTCCATTATCTAACATTTTCTCTAAAGGAAGTAAATAGTGTACTTCATCATCAGACAAGCCCTTCTTAGCTAATTTAACCAGATATTTCCCAATATCCAGTAGACTCTCTCCTTTAAATTTTGCTTGTAAACCTTCATACATCATATCAGCTTTAGCATTATTTACATCCCCTATGCTAATATCCCTTATATAATCATATAGGGTATCTAGATTTTCCTGACTGTAGATTAGTCCCTTTAATAAAGCAATCACCGAAAAATTCAAATTATAAGGTACAGCATCCATCATTCTTATTTCCACATATTTTTTAGTTCTAACATCAGGAAAAAACATGGTCAGTAGGTGTTCTAGATCCTCAACAGTATAATCGTCAGGATTGAATAAGTCCTTTGCCTTTTGATTCCCTGTATATACTTCATTGCCATCCTCATAGATAAAAATCGGTGGCCTATCTAAAATATATTCAGCATATCTTTTGTAGCCAAAATCATCATCTAGTGCACCTTCTACCACGCCGGATCTGTCAGAATCACAATTCTCCCAAATATATGCTCGTGTGTTGTGCCTCTTGGCAACTTCACCCTCAAAATAATATGCGTTTTCAAATAAGGCAAATAATACAGGTGATAGTGCATTGGTTACCCTAAATTTCTTTATATAATCCTCTTCAGAAGAAAAATCTAAAGCAACTTGTAGTGCACAGGTTCCTTTCATCATATTGTGGGCATGGGTACCTCTGGTTTTAAAATAGTTAAACATATAATCATATCTTTTTTTAGGCAATAATCTTATCTCTTCAATCTTGGTCACTGGATGATACCCTGTTGCCATGAGCCCTTGGTTTTTCTTTTCTAAGATAGGTATTACATCATCCATAAAATCTAAGTACTCATCTTCCAAATCCCTTATATTTGCAGATGCTTCAATGCTAAGCTCAAATTGGCTGCCAGGTTCTAGAGTTACAAATTTTTTGCCTTTATTAAGCCCTAAGATATACTGCCCTTCATAAGTAGCATTATATCCCATAGACTCAAGTTCCTTGAGGGTTTGCCCTACACCATTTTCCCCATAATAGGAAATGGTTTTTAGAGTATCCCTATCTATAACAAAATGTTCAAGCTCAACTCCAACTTTAAAATTTTCTGCTGTCTTTTCATTTGCCTTAAAATAGTCAGAAATTATTTGAACTTGTTTATTATAATCCATGCAAATCACTCCTTTAAATTAATCACTATTCTAAGTATATACCCAATCAACTCCTTTGTAATAGCTCATTTAATTTTTATTATATCTTAGGGTGATTCTTATAAGAGTCTGCTTTTATGGATTAACACTTTTATTAGTAAGTTGTTTTCCATATCTTAAATCATCTCGCATGCCTTGTATAGAGTGATCTATCTCTTCCAGTTTTACTAGTAATTTTTTTTCCTCTTCACTTGTCTCTAATATACTTCTAATTCCACCGTTGTTTATTATGATTCTCCTATCAGCAATCAATGCTAATGTTGGGTCATGAGTGGCTATCAAAACTATTTTATCTTCATCTATTAATAGACTTAAGGCCTTTCTTCTATCTATACCAGCATTTTCTATTTCATCTATTAATACTATTGGAGATGAAGAGAGTATAGCTGTATCAGCAATCATCAATGCTCTTGATTGACCACCGCTTAGTGAAGTAACGGGCGTTTCTAATGAGAACTCCTCACCCGCTAAATTGTTAGCAGCCTCAATTATCTTTTCTATAGTTCCTTCCACATCTTCTACTAGTCTGCTAGCTGCATGTAATTCTAAGAATTCTCTTACCGTTAAGTCCATTACAAAGTTCATATTTTGTGATAATTGTGCTACCAATCTATTATTAGAAGAAAATCTCCACTTTTTATCCGGTATCTCTCCATCAATAAGGATGGTTCTCCCAGTAGGAGTATCATTTTGAGCTGTCCATTCAATATCTGCGAGCAACCTAGACTTTCCTGAACCAGTAGGTCCTACTATAGAAATTATCTCAGATTTTCTTATGGTCAAGCTATCAAATCCTTCAGGGTTTTTGGATTTATCTTGCCCTGGCAATATTGTTAAAGACTGTATTCCTTGCTCTGCTTCTAATCCTAAGAAGGACTTCATCTGATTTATATATTCTTCTAGATTAGCTTCTAAGGCTTCCTTGTCTATGGCAAAATCTTCAACTTCTTCTTCAGTGAAGCTATCCAAATACTCTTTGAAACTCCTGTCCTCATAACCTCTCACATCCAATTTATTTTCTTCCAAATATCCTTCAACAAAGGGATATTTCTCTATTATTTCAGCTATAGTCTTATTATGCATAGTCATCACCTAAATCCATCTTTCTAACATTACCCATCTGATATGCTTCTCCTATTCTTGTTTCACCTAAGCAATAGGAACATAGTGCAGCAGGCATTGGAAACCTTAATTCCATGCCTTGAACTGTTTCGATATCTAGAGCTTTATCATAGAGTAATGAGCTCAGTTCATAAGCACCTTGACCTGTCAGCCCATTTATATGCATGGTGATTGCTCTTGGGTTAACTGAATTTATCTTTGAAGCAAATACTTCCCTTTCCGCTTGGGACACTATATCTCCCTTGGTTATAACCACGATATCCGCAGATTTTAGCATCGGTCCTATTTTCTTTGGGGTATTAATTCCAGAGAGATTGTCTATTACGCAAACCCCTTTAATCTCTTTGATATATGGAGAGCATCTATTACATAATCCAGCTGATTCAGTGATCAGCATATCCAAGTCCATACTAATGCCCCATTGTACTACTTCCTCTATATTTGAAGCAAAGAAATGGTCTGGACACAGCGCTCCAGCTAAACCCTTTTTCACTGGTATCTTGGCCTTTTCATATAATAAATCATCATCAGTATATAAACAGTCAAACTTGACTACTCCAACTGAAATATCTCTATCCTTTAAGGCATCTATGGTTTTTAAAATTATACTGGTCTTCCCTGAAGATGGAGGTCCAGAAAACACTACTAAATTCATTTTCTTACCTCCTCATTAAATATATCCTCACATTTTCTAATCAATTCACCAATATCATGACTATTGATATAATCCCATCCTAGCCACATAAACTTTTGATCTTCAGTTAATTTATTATCTACTTCAGGATTCATTGATGGTAATCCACCCTTTTCAACAAATAATTCTCCAATTTCTTTTGAAGCAAAGAAATCAACAAATGGTTGTATTTTTTCCTTATTTTTATTCTTAGCAAGTAGGAATACTGGACTTATAATAGCTCCATCCTTTGGCCATACCGGAAACATTGGGCCCTTTCCTCTAATCATCTTTGTAAAGAAATATGGCATTATAGTAATAGTTGGTTTATCCTTCTTTCTATGAGATTTGACCATCTCTGCGGGATGCAAATTGTACATAAATGCTTTACTAAGCCCTCTAATACCATCTTCACCATAGATCTTATATATATTCAAAAGCATGGCATTGAATAAGTCAAAATCACTTACTGGTAAAGAGACTTCTCCTTCAAATTCTGGTCTAAATAGATCTGCCCATGACTCAGGTGGCTTTCTATCTCCTAATTCTTCTCTATTTACTAAAAATATTGCAGGAACCACACCAATGATAGAATATTGTCCCAATGGGTCCCTTAAATCTATCTCATCATTATTGAAGTCTTTATTCATATTACTAGCGTGGGTTAAATCTTCAAACACGCCTCGTTCTTTAAACTTCCCCATAAGTTTCTTATCAAAAAAGAGATCAAAGCCTGCAGACATAAATAAATCAGCAAGTTCTTCTTCATCTTCTAAATCAATAATCCTATCCTTTATCCAATCAACACCACCAGATGCAACCCTCAAATCATACCCAACTGTAAAATCAAAGTCTTGTTTTGCCAACCAAGATTCAAAACCCTCTTCTAGTGGTAGCTTAATAGGACAAGGTAGTATGCCATCAATTTTTATATCCCCATCACCTGAGTTTAATTCCATTACCTTTGTCCTTGTTTGCTCAATCACTTCTACTAATCTTTCTTCGAAGAGATCAAGGTTTACCTTTCTACTCTTACAAGCCATTTCCAAGGAAATAGTCTTCCCCATGAGTTTTCGCATATGTTCATTCTTCAATTGTTCAAATCCACTTGCAACAAATATATCTATAGTTTCAGGATATCTTTCCGTAATATCATATACTTTGTCACTAACTTTAAAATATTTATTCATACTCTTCCTCCTTAAATTCTAGATTCCTTTCTAGATAGTGTTGATGAATTAGATCACCAAAAGTAAATTATACTATAATCAAGCCAAGAATTCCACCTAGCATGATCATATATTAATATATCTTTGGCAATAATTCTTCTGTAAATACTCCACCATAGATGCTATAATTTAATTTAGGGGGGATTTATATGGGTTGGTTCAATAGATTGCCTAGACTTGTAAGAGATTTAATCATATTTAACTCATTTATATTTATGATACGAGGAATCATTGTCTATGGCTTTGGACATGATTTCGAAATTCGCAGTGACACTCTCATGGCAGCAAATGTTGGATTAATGATAGTTTTTCTACTTTTGATAATCATAGTGGAAGGACCGGGAA
>CAZZCQ010000062.1:0-7823 GCA_964652285.1 uncultured Tissierella sp. | reverse complement strand
TTCCATTTCCTCAATGGTCAATGCTCTCCTATCGCTGTATCCTGTGGATCTTTGTATGGCTATTATCTTTGTATTATTATTTATGGATTTAAGCACACTATCTATATCTATTTGATTAGCCTTAAGCGGTATCTGATTATATCTGATTCCATAATCCATTAAGTTTCCATCTAAGGAGCCCTTTGACCCAATAACCTGCTCTAATGTATCATAGGGTCTCCCAGTTATATAAAGCAATTCATCTAAAGGTCTCAAAAGTCCAGAAAGCGTCAAGGATAATGCATGGGTGCCAGAAGCAATTGTAGGTCTTACAAGGGCATCTTCAGTGTTAAATACTGTAGAGTATATCTCCTCCACCTTATCCCTTCCCACATCCCCATAGCCATATCCAGTGGTCCAGTTGAAGTCAGTAGAACTCAATCTAGATTCTTGCATAGCATTTAATACCTTATATTGATTATATGCTCTAACCCTATCTATTCCTTCCATTCTATGGACTATAAATTTCTCCTTGTCATTAACATAATCGATAATCTCTCTTTTTAATCCAAATTGTTTACATAATATATTTACTGTATACTCATTCATTATTCTTTTTTACCACCCTTAAATAATAATCCTTATTCTCTTAAATCTATAGATTTATTTGGTACTATGGTGGATATAGCATGCTTATAAATGAGTTGCTGCTTTCCATCACTATCCATCACTATAGTATAATTATCAAAACCATTGACAATACCTTTAATTTGATAGCCATTTACTAAGAATACAGTAATGCTCATATTTTCCTTCCTAGCTTTGTTTAGGAATAAATCCTGTAAATTGACATTCTGTTTCATCACTAATCCTCCTTATTGAAATTATTGAATATTTTGTTGACATGATTATAAATATAATTACTCAGTTCATCAAAAGAATTAAAATCATCTTTGTTTATCCATTTAATTCTCTTATCTCTTCTAAACCAAGTTAGTTGTCTTTTTGCATAATTCCTACTTCCTTGCTTTATCTTATCAATGGCATAATCAAGGGTTATTTCATCTTCTAAATACATTATGATTTCCTTGTATCCAATAGCTTTCAAAGAGACTAAGCTCTTGTCATATCCTCTATTTAGTAAGCTCTTTACTTCTTCAACCAAGCCATTCTCAATCATTATATCCACTCTATTATCTATTCTATTGTAGAGCTTTTTCCTATCCATATTTAAGCATACCATAGATAGATTATAACTATCCAATTCCTTTCTAAAATCCTTATTATATTCACTCATAGTCTTGCCTGTTAGCTTATAAATTTCAAGAGCCCTAATTATTCTCTTTCTATCATTCTGACTAATTGTTTTGCTGCTCCCTTCATCTATTTCTTTCAATCTATCATGTAGGTGAGAATCTCCATATCTCTCAGCTATTTCATCTAATTCTCTTCTGTATTCATAATTTGGAGGAATTCTGGTAAAATTCAAATTATAGACCAGGGAGTTGATATACAAGCCAGTACCTCCCACGACCATAGGTAGTCTATTCTTAGAATTTATCTCCGTGATTAGATTTCTAGCATCTCTCTGATAATTAGCAACTGTATATTCTTCATCTGGATAAACAATGTCTACAAGGTAATGGGGTATACCATTCATTTCAGAGTTTTTAATCTTAGCTGTCCCAATATCCATGAACTTATAAATCTGCATAGAATCGGCAGAAATAATCTCCCCTCCAAGTTTTTTTGCTAAATCAATGGATAAGGCTGTCTTTCCAATAGCAGTGGGACCTATTAAAATAAATAAATTTTCTTTCATAAAAACATCCTCATCAAATAATTCTCAAAAATTGTTTCTCAATGTCCTGCTTAGTCATTTCCATAATTGTTGGTCTGCCATGTGGACAAGTATAGGGATTTTCACAAGCCAACAAATCCTTAATCAATGCCATAATCTCAATATCCTTAATATTATTCCCACTCTTGATAGCATTTGAGCAGGCTATCTTCATAATCTTTTCCACTTTGCTATCGTAATTACTCTTAATATTTGAGCCTAGATTATCTAATATATCAAGAAATAAATCCCTGGGATTTTGCCTAGAAAATATAATAGGAATCCCTCTTAATGCAATGCTCTTATGTCCAAATTCATCTATATCGAAACCCAAATCCTTGAATATATCTAAATTCTCCATAAGATGATTCATTTCAGTATCGGTTAATTCAATTACTTCAGGAAACAAAAGTAATTGTATATTTATTTCTTCATTTTCAAACTCCTTTTTATACCTTTCATATAGAATTCGTTCATGAGCTGCATGTTGGTCAATAAATATCAACTTTTCTTTATCTTTACTCTCTGCAATGATATAGGTATTGAATACTCTTCCAATTGGACTTATATCTAAAATTATATCATCAAATTTTTGTTCTTCTATTATGTTGTCTTCTAAATCAAGGTAGTCAATACTTTCCTCTATTATTTCAGTATTTTCATCAACTATTTCATTTTTAAAGGTATTATACAAATTATTATTACTGACTAATTCTATGTCAATTCCATCATCAAGCTGAGTCAAATCATGAACTATCAAATCCTCGAATTCATCATTCCCATCTATTTCAAATAGTTTAGGTAACTCCTTATCCTCTTTTTTATCCTTTTCTAAAACAAACTGAGCTACATGAATAGATGGTATTAAGGAATCTTTAATGATATTACTAATTTTGCCATAGATTAAATCATCCTTAAGGAATTTCACTTCCTGCTTAGTTGGGTGAATATTTACATCAATTTCTAATGGATCAATTTCTAAATATAGTATGAATATTGGATATTTATTGATAGGTATTAAGGATCTATATAGATTTTCAATTATCTTAGATATAGCATAATTAATCACATATCTCCCATTGATGTATAGATATTGATGATTTCTATTACCCCTATAAAAGCTCGTATTTGAGATATAACCATTTAACTTGATTTCCTTGTCTTCATACTCCACAGGAGTCAATGATTTTACAGTATCCTTACCTAATATACTATATATATTATTCAAAAGTTTATTATTTTGTGATGTTTGTAAGATGGTCTTATCATCTCTCAAAAACTTAAAGGAAATGTTAGGATTACCTAAGGCTAGCTTATTAACTATAGCGCTAACATGATTTCCCTCAGATAAATCACTTTTCAGGAAGTTCTTTCTGACTGGAATATTATAGAATAAATTTTGAATAATCATAGTGGTACCCTTAGGGGCTCCAATAATATTCATATTGGTAATTTCCCCATCCTCTATAAAGGCTTGCAGGCCACTATCAGAGCTATTTGTTTTAGTCAGGACTTCTACCTGGGCTACACTGGATATACTTGACAGAGCTTCCCCCCTAAAGCCTAAGGACATTACACTAAAAAGATCTTCAATCTTTTCAATCTTGGAAGTGGAATGTTTCTTAAAGGCAATAGCCAAATCTTCTCTATCCATCCCATCCCCATTATCCGTTATTCTAATATAGGATTTTCCTCCATTTTTAATCTCAATTGTAATACTAGTAGAACCTGCATCTATGGAATTTTCTACTAATTCCTTAACTACAGAGGCTGGTCTCTCAATTACCTCTCCTGCAGCAATTTTTTGAATAGTCAAATCATCTAATATCTTTATTTTAGCCATTATTCTTCCCCTTAAAATTATTAGCATCTTTTATAATATCGTTTAACAAGGATAGGGCTTCAATAGGTGTCAAATTATCAATATCTATATTGATAATCCTATCTATAAAATAATCCTTTTTATAATCATAGAAATCTATCTGTTTAGTATTTACCTTAGGGGTATTATCAATATTAATCTCATGTGAACCTTCGATTACTGAAAGTATCTCACTTGCCCTTGTGATTATTTCACTATTTATTCCAGCTAATCTGGCAACTTGAATACCATATGATTTATTAGTGCTACCCTTAACAATTTTTCTCAAGAAAACAATATCATTCCCCTTCTCTTCTGCAATTATTGTCATGTTTTTGATATTAGGGAATTTTTCTTCAAGTTGAGTTAATTCATGATAATGAGTCGCAAATAATGTCTTAGCCTTAGTCTTAGTGGCAATATATTCAATAATTGCCCATGCTATACTCAATCCATCATAGGTACTAGTTCCCCTACCCACCTCATCTAGTATAATAAGACTATTTGAGGTCGCACCCTTAATGATATTAGATACCTCATTCATTTCAACCATAAAGGTGCTTTCGCCTTCTGAGAGATTATCTGATGCCCCAATTCTAGTGAAAATCCTATCAACTATTGAAATATCAGCACTTTCAGCTGGTACGAAGGAGCCTATCTGTGCCATCAAATTGATAATTGCTACTTGCCTGATATATGTTGATTTTCCAGCCATATTTGGACCTGTAATTATGTGAATCATATCGGATTCTAAATCCATATGGCTATCATTAGGGATAAACTGATTATCCTTTATAGTGTTCTCTATCACTGGATGTCTACCATCTTTAATCTCCATATAACCCTCATTATTCAGTTTTGGCCGAGTATAATTATTAGTCCTTGCTACCTTTGCATAGGATACCAAAACATCAAGCATGGATATGATTTTACTGGTATTTTGAATCCTATTAATTTCTTTTTTAATCTTATCTCTAATGGAGAGAAATATTTCATATTCCAGCTGAAGTGCTTTTTCTTCAGACCCAATAATCTTCAATTCCATTGATTTTAACTCTTCAGTAAAATATCTCTCAGAATTAGTAAGAGTTTGTTTCCTTATAAAGTAATCAGGAACAAGAGGAATGTTGGATTTAGTCACTTCAAAATAATAACCTACTACCTTATTAAACCCAATTCTAAGATTTTTGATACCTGTATTCTCTCTCTCCTTACTTTCTAATGAGGTAAGCCACTCTTTACCCTTAATACTTCCCTCTCTAACTTGGTCCAATTTTTCATTATATCCAACCTTTATTATGCCACCATCCTTTATAGTTATAGGTGGATATTCATCAATTGATTGATGAATCAATTCATATATATCACTCAACGCATCCATTCTCAATCCTAGTTCCTTTAAACCCATATTAGTTGAATTAATCAACAAGGATTTCATATCAGGGAGAACAGAAATGGAGCTTTTTAGTGATATCAAATCTCTTCCATTACAATTTCCATTTGATATTTTACTAGATAATCGTTCGATATCATATATACACTTTAGCTTGTCTGATATATCATTCATAAAGATAATATTCTCATAGAGAAACTCTACCATATCAAGTCTATAATTTATTTTATCAATATTTAGAAGAGGCTGCTCTAGCCAATTTTTTAGAAGTCTACCACCCATAGCTGTTGAAGTCTTATCAAGTGTGTGAATAAGAGCTCCTTTTTTACTTTTAGACATAATCGTCTCATGAATCTCCAGATTAATTCGAGTGTTGATATCCATAATCATAAAATCATTTGCTTCATAATAGATTAGATTATTTATATGGTCCAAAGAGTTTTTTTGAGTTGCATATAAATATTCTATTAGCTTTGAAGTGGATAGGATTGAATACATCTTATCTTTAATCCCTAATTCCTCAAGTGATTTTTCGTTAAATAAGCCAGTTATATTATTCCTATGACTCTCATCAATGCCTTTTATATTTTCATAAGAATTAAAAAAAGGATTGATTTTATTTCTTATTATGGATACAAATTTACCACTTCTCATAAAGAATTCATTACACAGTATCTCAGATGGTAAGATCTTTCCTAATTCATCTATTATAAATCTATAGTTATTTTCAAGGCTACTTGAGTACTCAGTAGTGTACATTTCACCTGTTGAGTTATCTGCATAGGATATACCCAGACCAAAGTCATCCAAATATAAGGAGACAAGATAATTGTTTTTCTTTTCATCTAATACATTTGTATCTGTTATGGTTCCAGGTGTAACAACTCTAGTTACATCCCTTTTAACAATCCCCTTAGCAAGAGCTGGGTCTTCTAATTGTTCGCAGATAGCCACTTTATAACCCTTAGAAACGAGCTTGGATACATAGGTATCAGCTACATGATGAGGAACACCACACATAGGAGCTTTCTCTTTCATGCCAGCATCTCTTTGGGTTAGGGTTATCTCCAATTCTCTTGAGGCCACTATAGCATCATCAAAGAACATCTCATAGAAGTCACCTAATCTAAAGAATAGTATAGCATCTTCATATTTATTTTTAATTGACATGTATTGTTGCATCATTGGAGTTAAGTTATCCAAGTTTAAACCTCCATCTTAACTAACTAAAACACCCTCTAGGGTAAAGGTTTTAACATTATTGATTCTAATATCTACCAATTGGCCTATCAGGCTTCTATCAGCCTCAAAGTGAACTAACTTTGCACTATTTGTTCTACCACTCAAGATCTTTTCATTATTCTTACTGACTTCTTCTACCAAAACCTTTACTGTTTTACCTAATAGTTTTTTATTTTGTTCCAAACCTATTGGATGGAGTACATCCATCAATCTTTGAAATCTAAGATGTTTAATCTTATCATCCACCTGGTCTTTCATCTTAGCAGCTGGTGTACCTTCTCTTACAGAGTAAAGGAAGGTAAATGCTGAGTCAAATCCGACTTCCTTTACTAATTCCAAGCTGTCATTAAAGTCATCCTCAGTCTCCGAAGGGAAACCAATGATTATATCTGTGGTTATACTTATCTTGGGATTAATCGCTTTAATCTTGCTGATTATATTCAAATAATCTTCCCTTGTATATTTTCTATTCATCAATTTAAGTATTCTATTGCTTCCAGATTGTACTGGTAGATGTAAGTGATTGCAAAGTTTGTCCATTTCACCATATAGTTTAATCAATTCATCGGAAATATCCTTAGGATGAGAAGTCATAAATCTAATTCTTTCGATTCCTTCAATCTTATCTATAGCCCTGACTAAATCAGCAAAAGAATAGTCAATGTCAAGAGTTTTACCATAAGAATTAACATTTTGACCAAGCAGTGTCACTTCTACACAACCATTTTCAGATAACTTTTCAATTTCCTTGATAATCAACTCAGGTTCTCTACTTCTCTCTCTACCTCTTGTATAAGGAACTATGCAATAGGTGCAAAAATTGTTGCAGCCATACATAATATTTACAAAAGACTTAAAGCTATATTTACGATTAGCTTCAAGGCTCTCATCTATCTCTCTATTCTCCTCTATTATATCGATAACAGTTTGCCCTGTCTTTTCATAGTTGTTCAATAATTGAGGTATTTTATGAATATTATTGGTCCCAAATATGATATCTACATGTTTAAATTTACTGGTTATAAACTCTAGGACCTCTTCTCTTTGCATCATGCAACCACATATAGCTATTATAAGATTGGGATTTTTCCTCTTTAAGTTCTTTAATTCTCCAATTTGTCCATAAACTCTATTCTCAGCAGATTTTCTTACAGCGCAAGTATTAAATATTATTAAATCAGATTCTTCATCCATATCTGTTTCTTCATAGCCCATATCCTCCAATACCCAGGATATCTTCTCAGAGTCATGTTCATTCATCTGACATCCAAATGTTCTGATTAAATACTTCTTCATCTATATAAATCCCCACTTTCTAATTCAATATGTCTATTATAACAAAATTTTGTAGAAATTAAAATTACAGGATACAATATATTATATCATACAAACAATAAAAGAGTAGCTCTAGGCTACCCTCAATAAATCTATGGTGAAATTGCATAAAAGATATATTATGCGACATAATAAATTATCGGCCAAAGGGTAAAGCATTCCTTTCGCTTCAA
>CAZZCQ010000061.1:0-7825 GCA_964652285.1 uncultured Tissierella sp. | reverse complement strand
CACTATATACATAATACTCATTTCTTCCTTTTGCTATCTTGTATAAAGGAGGTTGAGCAATATGTATAATTCCATTATCCAAAAGTTCTTTTAAGTATCTATAAAAGAATGTTAATAATAAAGTTCTAATGTGTGCACCATCAACATCCGCATCCGTCATTATAATTATCTTTCCATATCTAAGCTTATCTATGTCAAATTCAGGACCAATTCCAGTACCAAAAGCTGTAATCAATGTTTTTATCTCATCTGAATTTAAAATTTTATCTAATCTAGCTTTCTCCACATTTAGTATCTTACCCCTAATAGGTAGTATTGCTTGAAACTCTCTATCCCTACCTTGTTTAGCACTACCACCTGCAGAATCCCCTTCTACAATATAAACTTCTGTAATATCTAAATCATCGGATTGACAATCTGCTAGCTTACCTGGTAATGATGAATTATCCAAAATACTTCTTTTTCTAGTTAGCTCTCTTGCCTTTCTAGCTGCTTCCCTTGCCCTTTGAGAGCTGATGGATTTTTCTATTATTGTCTTACCAACCCTAGGATTCTCTTCTAAATATCCATATAAGTATTCATAGGTTAAAGATTCAACAATACCTCTAGTCTCACTATTACCTAATTTTGCTTTAGTTTGTCCTTCAAATTGAGGTTCTTGAAGTTTTACTGATAATATTGCTGACAATCCTTCACGAACATCTTCACCTGATAGATTTTCTTCCTTTTCCTTAATATGATTGTACTTTCTACCATAATCATTCATAACCCTAGTTAATGCAGTACGGAGTCCTGATAGATGTGTTCCGCCTTCAATTGTATTTATATTGTTAGCAAAGGTATGTACATTTTCAGAATAAGCATCAGTATATTGCATAGCAAGTTCCACTATTGTACCATCCTTTTCAGCCTCAAAATATAAAACATCTTTATGAATTGGGGTTTTATTTCTATTTATATATTCAACAAAGGATCCAATTCCACCTTCATAATGATATTCTCTCTTCTTGTCTTCCCTTTTGTCTTCAAAAACTATCTTCACACCTTTATTTAAAAAGGCCATTTCTCTAAATCTATGTTCAAGGGTTTCAGATTCAAAAACTACCAAATCAAATATTTCTGAATCTGGCCTAAAATGTATTAAGGTGCCTGTTTCACTACTATCCCCTATTACTTCTAAATCACTAGTTGCTTCGCCTCTTTCAAATTTTTGCATGTACTCCTTGTTGTTTCTCTTAACTTTAATTACTAACCACTCTGATAAGGCATTTACAACAGAAACCCCAACACCATGCAATCCACCAGATACCTTATAGGCTGAATTATTAAATTTACCACCAGCATGTAATATAGTCAAAACTGTTTCTACAGTAGATTTTCCTGTTTGTGGATGAGTTTCTACAGGGATACCACTACCATTATCCTCTACCGAAACTGAATTATCATCAAAAATAGTAATTTTGATGGTATCGCATATTCCTGCCAATGCCTCATCTATACTATTATCTACAACTTCATATACTAAATGATGAAGTCCCTTCGATCCAGTACTACCTATATACATGCCTGGTCTCTTTCTTACTGGATCTAAACCTGTTAAAACCTGAATTTCATCAACAGTATAATGTCTTCCATTATTTGTTCCATTAGCCATTTACTTTCACCATCCTGTTCATAGTGTAAAATCATTTATAATAAATAATATTATTCCTCTATATAATCAAACTGTTTATATTCTAATATCCTTCGCTTTGATCAGAATTACAGCAAGTCACTTTTCCATTATCTATATAGAATATATTCTTATCTAAACCCTTCATAGATCTTAAATCTTCTTCATCAGTTAATGTAATAAATACCTGAATATCACTCAAAATACTTATTAAATATTTTTTTCTATCCTTATCTAATTCAGAAAATACATCATCCAATAGTAATACTGGATATTCATTTATCTCATTCTTTATAAATTCAATCTCTGATAAAATCAATGATAATACCACTGTTCTTTGTTGTCCTTGAGAGCCATATGTCTTAGCATCCTTATTATTTATATTGATAAATAAATCATCTCTGTGGGGACCAATTTCAGTAGTTCCATATTCAAAGTCTTTTTCAATATTTCTCTTTAGAAGATGTATATAATCATTTTGTATTTCTTCACTATTATTTGAAATAGGTACATTTGTAGAATAATATAAGGATAGATTTTCATTATTGTCTGTAATCTTTAGGTGAATATCCTTGCTAATATTATCTAAAATTTTTATAAATTTATTTCTTTCGATAATAATATCTGAACCAATTTTAGCAATTTGCATATTAAATAAATCTAATAAATTTACCTCATCCTTCTTAAATTTATTAGATTTAAGTAGACTATTTCTTTGAAATAAGATTCTTTTATATCTGTTTAAATTATAATTATATACTGGTCTGATTTGACATATAAAAGAATCAATAAAATTTCTCCTCTCCTGAGGACCATCTTTTATGATTCTCAAATCATCTGGATGAAATAAAACTACATATAATCCACTTTTTAATTCCCCTATTTTTTTTAATTCACTTTTGTTAACCCTTATTATCTTTGGTTTATCCATCTGTAATTTTATTTCTATAAATTTATTATAGTTACCCAAATTAGCATAAGCACCAATATAAGCTTCCTCTTTCACAAAATTGATAATCTCTCTATCCCTATTTGTCCTAAAAGATCTCCCCATAGAGCACATATAAATAGATTCTATTAGATTTGTTTTCCCTTGTGCATTTTTTCCAATAAAAATATTTATATTTTTATTTAAACTTAAATTTATATTATTATAGTTTCTTATATTGATAATCCTTATGTTCTCAATGTTCAAAAATTACACCCCTTAAGGCATTTTGCTATATATATTATATCATATTATATAATTTTAAACAAATGTTCTCCATCTACTTCTATGATATCACCAGCTCTTAGTTTTTTACCTCTTTCAAGGCATACCACATCATTAACTTTAATGAGACCATCCTTAATAATCAGTTTTGCATGCCCTCCAGTTTGGGCAATCTCACTTAATTTTAAAAATTGATTTAATTTAATATAATCTGTTTGTATTTGTATCTCTCTCATTATATCTCCTAAAAATCGTCCTGTGCTAATCTTACTGGTAAGACTAAATATATATAGTCTTCTTCACCTACAACATTTATAATGCATGGATTTAAACTACCCATAAAGTTTAATTCAATATTATCCGCTTCAATAACTCTAATTCCATCCAATAAATATCTGGAATTAAAAGCTATATTTATATTCTCACCATTTTGAATAGATTCTATTTCCTCATGTACATTACCTATCTCTGAATTGGATTTGATTATTACTCTATTGTTATTTAAACTGAACTTAACCAAATTAGCCTTTTCTTCTTTAGCTAATAATGAAGCTCTTTCTAAACTATCTTGTAAACTTCTCTTATTTACAATAATAGATGTTTTATGTTCATTTCTGATTATATCCTTATAGTTAAAGAATTGACCTTCTAATAATCTAGAATAGACAATAGTGTCACCTAGATTAAATACAACATGTCCTGGTGCTATACTTATTTTTAAATCATCCTTTGTATCCTCAAGAATTCTATTTAACTCATTTAATGATCTTCCTAATATAATAATTCTTGTATCTAAATCAGAATCTATTGCAAGTTTTCTTAAAGCCAATCTATAACCATCAAGAGCTACAAAAGATATATTATTATTATTTAGTTCAACTAAGACACCTGTTAATGATGGTCTGTTCTCATCCTGAGAAGTAGCAAAAACTGTTTGTTTGATTACAGATTTTAAAATATCTGATGGTAATAAAAATGATTCGTTTTCAATAATTAAAGGAAGTTCTGGATAATCTTTACCTGGATTGCCAGCAATATTAAACTCTGAATTATCACATTTAATATTTATATTATTGTTTTCTGCTTCAATATGGATAGTAGAATCAGGCAATTTTCTAATGATATCTCCAATTATTCTTGAATCTACAACTATAGTTCCTTCTTCTATTATTTCACAATCTAAAGAAGTCTCTATACTGATCTCTAAATCCGTTCCAGTCAATTTTAATCTTCCATTAGATGCATCAAATAAAATACCATTTAATATTTGTAAAGTTGTTTTTGATGATATACCTCGTTGTGCAATATTTATATGTTTAGATAAGATTCTTTGGTTTACTTTTAATTTCATTTTTCTCCTCCTTGATAGATATATAGATAAAAATATATAGTAGTAATAGTAGTAGGGGTTGTTAATATGTGGATAAGTGTCTCTTTATAATAAGTTCAATAAGTTCATTGATTTAATAAGATGTTGATAATTACTTTATAATTTTTAAACTATCCACAAATTAACTTAAATTTTCTTAGTTTCCTTTCAACTTATTTATAACATACTCTATTTTTTCTTTAAATTCTGAGTCACTTTCTATATCATTTTTTATCTTATCACAAGCATGAATTACTGTAGTATGATCTCGACCCCCAAACTCATCTCCAATTTTAGGTAGAGATAAATCAGTTAATTCTCTGGTTAGATACATAGCTATTTGTCTTGGATATGCTATAACTCTAGTTCTCTTTTTGGAGCTAAAATCTTCCATTTTTATATTGAAGTGATTTGAAACTTCTTCTTTAATCAAGTTTACAGTAATATTTCTTGGTTTTTTATTAGAAATTATATCTTTAAGAGCTTCTTCTGCCAAATCTACAGTTATATCCTTATTTGTTAGAGAAGAATATGCTACAATTCTTATCAATGCTCCTTCTAATTCTCTAATATTTGATTTAATCTTAGTGGCTATATATTGCATTACATTATCATCTATTTCAATGTTCTCCATATTAGCTTTCTTTCGAAGTATTGCAATTCTTGTTTCTAAATCAGGTGCTTGTATATCAGCGATAAGTCCCCACTCAAATCTTGACCTTAATCTATCCTCAAGAGTAGGAATCTCTTTAGGAGGTCTGTCTGATGAAATAATTATTTGTTTATTTGCTTCGTGTAGTGCATTAAATGTATGGAAGAATTCTTCTTGAGTACCTTCCTTCCCTGCTATGAATTGGATATCATCAACTAATAGCACATCTACATTTCTATATTTATTTCTAAATTCTTCATTTCTGTATTCTCTAATAGAATTTATTAGTTCATTTGTGAATTTTTCACTAGTTACATATACTACCTTTGTGTTTGAATTTTGACTTAATATGTAATGACCTATAGCATGCATTAAATGTGTCTTACCTAATCCTACTCCTCCATACAAAAATAGAGGATTATAGGCTTGTGCAGGTGCTTCAGCAACTGCTAAGGATGCAGCATGAGCAAACCTATTACTGTTACCAATTACAAATGTACTAAAAGAATATTTTGGATTCAATTGTAACCGTTGATTGTTTTCTTGAAATTCTAGTTTTGGAGTTTGTCCCATATCAGATGTTTGTTCTTCCCCTGGAATAATGAATTCAATATCATACTTACTTTTAGTAACTTCTATAATTGCATTTTTTATTAGGTTTAAGTATCTTCCCTCTAATATACCCTTGGTAAAATCATTAGGTGCTGCTAATATAATAGTGTTTTCAGATATATTAACAGGAATAATTGTTTTTAACCAGGTATTAAAACTCACTTCGGTTAATTCGACTTTGATAATATCCAGGACTTTATTCCAAATACTATCCAAATTTGATGACATATTATACCCCCTTAGATTAAGAATAATTTTATCAACATATTTATGAACATATTTTATTATAATAAGAGTAGGTTGGCACGAGATAAGTATGCTTTAAAAAATGTGAATAAAAAATCAACTACATGTTAATATTTATAATAAAAAAAGGTTATACAGAATATCCACAAGTGAAACTATAGATAAATTGTGTACAAAAAATGGGATATTATTAATTATTTAAAAGATTGTTAAAGATAATCATAAACTTATCCACAACTTATCCACAATTTGTGAATAAGTTTATAATCCCCTAAGTTATTAGTATTTTATTAACAGTTATCTAATGATATCAAAAAATATATATTTATTCAATAAAATTATCCACAATAATAACATATTATTAACACAAGACAAGGTTCAATTTGATAAGCCTCAATTGGTTTATAATTCTTGACAGAACAATTATAAATAAATATAATCAATAGTAGTGTTTGGATTTATTATCTAATATTGATAACTCTATATTAATATATATGGTAGCCTAAGGAGGTGTACTTAATTGAAAAGAACATATCAACCAAAAAGAAAACAAAGAAGTAGAGAACACGGTTTTAGAAAAAGAATGAGAACTAAATCAGGTCGACAAATATTAAAGAATAGAAGATCAAAAGGCAGAAAGAGATTATCTGCTTAGGGGCCACTGTTTAGGTGGTCTTTTTAGTAAACTGGGAGAGCTTTTAATGGATAAAAAATATCGCTTAAGAAAAAATATGGAGTTTAAAAAAGTATATAATGATGGAAAAAAGTATTGGAATAGAAACTTTATACTGTATATTAGAAAAAACAATTTAGATTATACAAAGGTTGGTTTTACTGTAACTAAGAAAAATGGAAATTCTGTTGAAAGAAATAAAATAAGAAGAAGAATGAAAGAAGCATATAGACATAATTCTAATAGTGTAAAGAATGGATATGATTTGGTTTTTATTCCTAAAAGAGGTATAATCAATATATCTTATAAGGAGTTAGAAGATTCCATGACTCACATAATGAAAATTGCAAGAATCGTGAAGATTAGGTGAGTGTATGACAAAATTAGCAATCTTATTGATTAAATTTTATCAAAGCTATATTTCAAAATATATTTTAATTGGAAAACATTGCAGGTTTTATCCTACTTGTTCTCAGTATTCTTTATTAGCATATAGTAAATATGGATTTATAAAAGGAACATATTTGACAATAAAGAGAATACTGAGGTGCAATCCTTTTCATAAAGGAGGATACGATCCGCTTATATGATAGGGGGTTAATGAATGACAGCTTTTTTAGGTGGTATACTAGGTAGACTATTAAAATTTGTATATGATATAGTTTCAACCACTGGTCTGGAGACAGAAACAATTTCATATTATGCAATAGCAGTAATAATAACAACAATTATATTTAAACTTTTCTTGTTACCTATGAATTTATCACAAACAAAATCAACACAGAAGATGAGTGAAATACAACCTCTTATGCAGGAGATTCAGACAAAGTACAAGAATGATCCACAAACTCAACAAAGGAAGTTACAGCAGCTTTACAAAGATCATAATTATAAACCTACTGGTGGATGTTTACTTTTATTGATTCAAATGCCTATAATAATTGCTTTCTTTGCAGTCTTTAGAGAACCAGCTACCTATGCTTTTACTGATTCAGGCTTATATGAAGCCATGAATAAATCTTTTCTATGGATACCAGATTTGGGAAATCCAGATCCATATGTTATAGGGTTACCATTTTTAGCAGCCTTTACTACATTTCTCCAAAGTGCTATAATGGCGGGTCCACAAAAAGGCAATTCAAATAATAAGGGTCAATCAATGCAAAAGAACATGATGTACTTTTTACCTATTATGATATTTTTTGCTGCAAGAGGGTTTCCTGGTGGATTAGCATTATACTGGGTAGTAGGTAATTTATTTTCAATTGTTCAGCAATTAATAACTAATAGGTCTTTGAGGAGAGTTAAGGAGGAAAAATAATATATGAGATATGTTATAAAACAGTCCAAGACCGTTGAAGATGCTATAAAAGAAGCTTTATTGGAAT
>CAZZCQ010000060.1:0-7945 GCA_964652285.1 uncultured Tissierella sp. | reverse complement strand
TTTTGTTCCATCCTTAATTGGATGAAAGACTCCCGCGAGGAGTCTTTTTTTTATGACCTAACACAACGAGCAAAGCGAGTTGATGTAGATCAAACGCAACCAATCATCAAATTCATGCGAGTATAACGAGCAAATGAATTTGTGTTGATTGTCTGCGGAGAATGACCGAACCTAACACAACGAGCAAAGCGAGTTGATGTACCAGCGTGGCACTCCCCAACGATGCCCTGCGGAGCAAATATAGGTTGTACCAGCGTGGCACTCCCCAACGATGCCCTGCGGGGCAAGCAAAGGTTGTAGGTCAAACGCAATGAATCCCTATTTCATGCGAGTATAACGAGCAAATGAATTTGCGTTGATTGTCTACGAAAAAATACTAATAGAACCCTATAAATTTAATATCTGGATATATGGTTCCAAAGCTATTATGGATAATTGTATCTTTCATCTGTTGGTTTGTTATATACTTGTATCTTACTGTGTTGTTCTTTATAGCTTCATCCCAATTCTTTATATCACTCCATGTTTTACCTATATTATAACTATATCTACTATATATCCTCGATGATTCATTCCATATTATCCAGAGTAGATTATTCTTCATTATTATTGTCGGATTAGTTGGATTATTCTTCCTTGATATAATGGAGCTACTCTCTTTTATTAATATTGGATATGAAAAATTTACATATCTGATAATATAATTATCTTCTATAGCCTCCGAATATGCCAAATGTATGTATCTTCCATAATGTATTAAATCCAAATATAGTTTTTCTTTATTATCTGTCAATACGATTGATTCTTTCCACATTCCGTCTGTAAAACATTTGACACATATTTGGTTTTCATAATAGTATGCGATAAGAATATCTTTACCAATATTAATTACTTTTATTGGATTTAAGACTTTCTCTACTAAAACCTCATCAACCAGGAATTTCTTCCAACTATCATCTTCAAGAATGCAGTGTTCAATCTGGTATCTTTTTAAGGATCTATCCATTGGATAAAGATAAAAGATACTAACTTTGTCATTATGACTAAGAATATTTAAATCCACTATTCTTGGCATACCCTCTGCAGTCAGCCTATGAGCACTCATCTCATCCCCATTAATAATCAAGAGATTTAAATAATATTCCAAATCCTGATACACCAAATATATAAATTCTTCATATATTAATACATCAAACTCTTCTAATAGGTCATATGCCAATACAGATTCTACTATATTTCCATCATTTGAATAATAGTGTAGTATTAATTCATTCCTAAGTCCTTTGACGACATATATTTCTTTACCATTCACATTTGCAATTGTAATTCTATTATTATAAAAGACCATCTTTATTCATTCCTTTTTAACTATATTATTAATCAGCCATCCATAATATTACATAAGAAGAGTAACATAATTATTTCACACTGAATATATTAACAATGAGAAATGATACATTTTTGAAAGGAGGATATATATGACTACTAATAAAAGACCACATTGCAAACCAGATAAGCCAGATGTACTACCTATTACAGATAATTGCTGTACAGGAACAACTGGATGTGAGTGGGATGGCACATTAAGGAATATTGTTGCAGAGCCAGTCTTTGTACAAAAAGTGTATGATGCTACTTTGTTTAATTTGCAGGCATTGAGTACTGTAAATAATGTCAGATTTACGCCAAGTTTACCAAGTGGTAGTAGAATACTAAGTGTTGTAGATATAAGATGTAGAAGGTTCTTTAACCCTTCAAATATTTCTGACCCAAGAAACCTAATAATCGATCCTGAAACTATACTTTCTGGTGGAGAATTTTTGAGAAAGCCAAATGGTGATTTTGTCGAAGTAACAGGTCCTGATGGGTTATGTAGCGAAAGATTGATATATGCGGATACTTCTGATTGTGATGAAGAGAGTTTAGGTACCCCAGTTTTTGGTACACAAAACATTAGGATAAAAGGGAATGTTATAGTTGAGATAGATTTCTTGATTATTGACTCAAGGGATAGAAGGGTCACGTTTACAGTATCTGCAAATATCCCTGTAGGAAGTGCTAGTGCACCTATAGTTTTGACAAATTTCTTTGAACTATGTATACCATCTGTTCAGGATTCAGCTTTCTTCCCAAGATTTGCAGAGTTTTGTAATATACTCTGTGAGACTAGACTAGCCACTAATAGTGTTTCAAGGGATATAAGCATATGTGATGAAACAGGTGCAATCACGATAGATCTAATCATAGCACTTTGTATTACTTGTGAAAAGAAGATAATTGTCCCTGTTCAGCTATGCGTGCTTTCTACAGGATTCCCTGAGCTCTCCCCAGAAGTTTCACCTATTTGCACAAGTTTCCCAACACTTTTCCCAAGACAAATAGATGAAACTAGTGCTGCTGCTTTATCTCTTGAAGAAACAGATGATTTCTAATTGAATCAATTAAAAAGTAGGTATTTATTTACCTACTTTTTTAATAAAATCATTTAAATCTTCTAACTTGCACTTATAGACATCTAAATCATGTTTTTCTAAAGCTGCTGTATACTTTAATCCTGCTCCTGTTAGAATACAAACTATACTATCTGATTCATGTAAGATATTGTCTTGATATAATCTGTCTATCGCCGCTAAAGATGTTGCAGAGCCTGGTTGAACAAATAAGCCAATGGATGCTAATTTCCTTTGTGCCTTTAATATTTCATCATCCGATACTGCTACAACAAGTCCTCCATTTCTCTTTAACATTCTTAAAACTTGATTTCCACTTGGTGGATATGGATTTTCTATTGCATGAGCAATGGTTCCAGGATTTTCTATTCTTTCTATATCAAGCTTATCATTTTTGAAAGCATGATAAATAGGTGAGCATCCCTCAGCTTGTACTGCTACCATCTTAGGTGTTCTTTCTATCAATCCTACATTCAAGAACTCTTTAAAACCCTTTTCAATACCCCTAATATCACCACCAGAGCTAGTTGGAACTATGACATAATCAGGCACCTTGAAATCCAGTTGCTCGCAAATCTCAAATGCTATTGTTTTATAGCCTTCAACTCTATAAGGAACATCTGAATTAATAAAATATATATCATTTTCATTTCCTATAGCTAAACTCTCATCATATAATCTGCTATAATCCCCATCCACTTCTATTAGTTTTGGACCATAGATTGCAATAGGCTTTATCTTTTCATCTGCAATACCATCTTTAACCAATATATATGTCTCTAAACTAGCTTTTGCACCATAGGCGGCTACTGATGTAGCCATATTCCCTGTTGAAACTGTTCCTATTTTCTTGTATCCTAAATCAATAGCTCTTAATACACCAGTAATTGTCCCCCTATCTTTAAATGACCAAGTGGGATTCTGTGTTTCATTCTTAAAGTAAACATTTTCCACTTCAAATTCTCTAGCTAATTCTTTTGATGGGTTCAAAGAAGTAAATCCCTCATTCAAGTTAATTCGGCCTAAAGGATTTAAGTCTAAAAAGGGATAAAAACCTTTATAACGCTCTAGGTTTGTTTGAGTTAGAACATTCCCTTTGTTTATACTGGCATGTTTTATTTCTTTTAATTCTAAAGGTTCATAACAATAATCACATCTAAAATTGCCAGTTTCCTTTTTAAAGGATTTATTGCAATTTGTACAAACAAGCTGATATTCATTCATTGTATTCCCCCCTTATCATCATTGCTATTATAATAACACTAGTGCCTTAAATTATAAAGACCATTTTCCACATTTATCTCCATAACGGGCAAGAACTTTATCATCTTCACAAATTTCAAGTATCTCACAAATATTCGAACAACTATTGCAATCAATTGGATTTACCCTAAAATCCTTTTTATAGATATCGATGCCTTTAAATTTTGTATACCCATTTTCTTGAACAACATTTTTAGATAAGATAGCAGCTCCTATTGCTCCCATTACATCAAAATTTGGTGGAATATATACTTCTTCATTTAGCTCTCTATCAAAGGCCTCTCGAATCCCTTCGTTTGCAGCTACACCCCCTTGGAATAAAATTGGTGATTTAATATCCTTACCCTTAGCTATATTGCTCAAATAATTTCTGACTAATGCATCACACAAGCCCCTTATAATATCTTCTTGATTATGTCCTAACTGTTGTTTATGAATCATATCTGACTCTGCAAAAACTGCACATCTACCAGCTATCCTCACTGGATTAGAAGATTTTAAAGCATATGATCCAAAGTCACTTATATTTATACCTAGCCTTAAGGCTTGCCTATCCAAGAAAGAACCTGTTCCTGCAGCACAAACTGTATTCATAGCAAAATCTACTACTATACCATCATTGATTATTATTATTTTAGAATCTTGACCACCTATCTCCAATACTGTTCTAGTTTTAGGACAATAATCCAATGCTGCTACAGCGTGACAGCTAATTTCGTTTTTTACCACATCTGACCCTATAAAAACTGAAGCGAGATATCTTCCACTTCCTGTAGTACCCACTCCCAAAATATTACATTCTCCAAATTCATCAGCTACCTCCTTAATACCATCTTTTATGATATCTAATGGTCGCCCTTGTGTTCTCAAGTACCTTTTATATACTAATTTGTTATCTTCATCCATCAACACTATGTTAGTGCTCACTGAGCCAACATCGATACCCATAAAATAATTATCCAATTACCAGCTTCTCCCTTCGCTTAGTCAATAAATCTACAAATGCTTCTAATCTTGTTAAGTACCCAGCTTCTCCTGTCATCTCATCAATAACTAAAGTCATAATTGGAATATCATGCTCTTTACTAACATTTTTAAGTATGCTTTTAGCAACGATTTCAGGCATGCAATTCAATGGCAATATCTGTATTACTCCATCATATCCCATATTCTTATATTGAATAGCACCACCTATAGTTTCTCTACCATGTCCTCCTACAAGAGTATTTAAATATGGCTCAGCTAATTTGTACTTATTATTTTCATATTTTGAACCAAATGGATAGTTGATTACATGATGTTCTAGCCACTTAGTGGGGGTTAATGATTTATCTACAAGAACACCTAAATTTCCTAATTTTTTTTCAATCTCTAAATTCACAAATGGTTCAATAATAGTATAGATTTCGCCTATTATCCCAACTTTTAATGGTTTATAATTTTTATCTATTTTAATGCTTAAAAGCTTTTCTTCAGTTTCATTTATTAAATCTATTAATTCAACAGATCCATAAACTTCAACAGAGTTTTTCAAATAGTTTTGCATAATATAATTAACTAAATCTTTGTCTGCTGCATATGCTCTTGAGTAATTTGCCATTTGTGTCAGATTGTCTGCCCTTTTGATTAAATCCAAGGCTAACTTTATGCTTTTATAAATATCTAAAATCGAATTAGTATTCGTAATCTCTTTCATATTTGTCATAAATTCTTTATGCCCTTCCCAGGGAGAATCTAAGCAAATCAAATCGATATTATAGCCTAATTCTCTTAATATGTCCTTCTGCATGGACGCATAAAACCCATACCTACAAGGTCCACAGCTTCCAGTAATAATAATAGTGTCAGCACCCTTTTCTATACTCTCAATGTAATTACCCATGAATACTTTAAAGGGCAAACACATCATTTCTGGAGAATATTTAGCACCTATTTCTAAAGTCTTTCTACTGCATACAGGAGGTTGTATAACCTCATGACCTAAATCTTCGAGAAATGCTTTTGCTGTAAAATATATATTACCTAAATGTGGAAATGTAATTTTTATTTTTATCCCTCCAACTCATCATATCTAGAAATGCCTCTAATCTAGTATTCATACCTGCCTCACCTGTCTGTTCATCAAGGATTAAGTTCATAAATGGTATCTTACCCTGATAGGCAAGTTTATTTACAATGTAAATTAATACGGAATCCAATCCGCATCCAAAAGAACTTAGGTAAATAATTCCATCAGTTTTTTTGTTCATAATATAATAATTCGCAGCACCTATGATTCTCCGCCCATGAGTCCAAAATATTCTCTTATTTGTAAACTTGGACAATTTCTGAATTTCATCATTATCCACATCTTCAGCAATATATAGATTAATATGCCTTTCTACGAGCTTATTCAAAATATTCATGTTTATAAATTCGTCGAAGACATTATAGCTATGTCCAAGTACCAATAAATTTCTATTATCAGGATTAGATATCCTATTCTTAGGTAAAATTTCCGACTCTATCCATTTGCTATATTTATCTATTCCATGATAGGCTTTTCTATAAGCTTTGATATTTATACCATCAAGAATATCAAGGTGTCTACCTATATCCAAATATCCCTTTTTCAGACCATTTATTTTGTTTATGTCAAACACCATATCTAGAATCTCTGGTAAATTATCTACACTATTTTTTATCATAGCTGATAATCCTAATATCTTTGGGCAGCAATATTCTCTTTTTTGCAAACTGATAATTTTAGGTATGAAAATATAATCAACCTTGTCCTTCAAATAACTTACATGACCATGAAATATTTTAACAGGTAAGCATGCTTCATCTACTGAGTTTAAGATTCCATCATCCATAATATCTTTATTAGTTTCATTGGATAAAACAACTTCACACCCAATCTCCTCAAAATAATCCTTCCAAAATGGATAGTTTTCATAGTATAACATGCCTCTTGGTATTCCAATTCTTTTCATTCTATTCTCCTTTCTCCACATTATATTATTCTCAATAGGATGGATAAATATTACTATACAAAACTTTATCCATAGGATAGTATTAAATCAGGTGAGCAAAATGAGGTTGATAGAAAAATCATTTAATAAAGAAGTCCATATTCATTCAAGATTAAAAGACAAAAATATATGTTTTTTAGATATAGAGACAACTGGGCTAAATAAATTCATAGACACTATTTATTTAATTGGCTTATTATATTTTGATAAAGATGCTGGCTATTGGAAAGTCACACAACTCTTTGCAGAAGAGTTAGTCGAAGAAGTAGATATCTTATTAAAATCATATAATATCTTATCCGAGTTTGATTTAATTGCTAATTATAATGGTACATCTTTTGATATCCCTTTTATCAATAATAAACTAAACTATTATAAAACAAATCTGTCAATAGATATTGATTTATCATTAGATATCTATAAAATTGTTAAAGTAAATAGAAGTATACTACCTTTAAAGAATTTGAAATTAAAGTCTATAGAGGAGTATTTGGGCATCTATAGAGAGGACAAATATACAGGTAAGGACTGTATTAATTTTTATTTTGATTATTTAATAACTAAAAATAAACTGGCTGAAGAAAATATATTACAACACAATTTCTTTGATTTATATTATCTCCTAGATATAATGGAACTATTAAATATAATAGAAAATAAGAAATCATTGATTATAAATTATAAAAACCATAATAGCCGTTTTTATATTGATGAAATTCACTTAAATAAGGATTTTCTTTTTATTTATGGTAACATAAAAGACAATAGTTTAGGAGATATAATATATTTCGCTGATAGCTACAAGGCAATCATCACCAAAGAAAAGGCCTTTGAGGTATCAATTGAAGTGGAAAAAGGTTTGATTACGCCTACTCAGGAGTGTCTATTTATTAAGTCTTCAGACTATAGCTTGACTAATGAGAAATACCAGGATTATGGGTTCAATGTACCTAAAGGATTAATACTATTGGGAGTAGAAAAAAAGTATTACATTGATAATATTAAGATAGTTATGAGTGAATTGATAGAAGGGATTTTATGTTAATTGTTTTGGTGTACAAATCGGGTTAGGCAAAGTCATTCTCCTCAGTCAAATCCATCTATTTCATTTGCTCGTTTCGGGTTAGGTCATAAAAAAGCAGACAAAATGTCTGCTTTTTTTACTTGGTGGGCCTTCAGGGACTCGAACCCCGGACCTACCGGTTATGAGCCGGGCGC
>CAZZCQ010000059.1:6179-8074 GCA_964652285.1 uncultured Tissierella sp. | reverse complement strand
ATATGAAGGAAAAACCAATATAATCAAAACTATAATCAATGTCTTTTTCATGAATTCTCATCCTTAGGGCATTATTTTTATTATCAAATCCATCAAAGCTAAAAGGATTGGAATTGCTAAGGTCATTATGATAATCTTGCCAGCAAGCTCCATTTTCATAGCTATAGAATTTTCACCTGCATCACGGCTTATCTGAGAAGCAAATTCCACCACATAGGCTGTACCAATTATCTTTAAGATAGTTGAAAAATATGTTATTTCAATGTTTGCTTTTCTAGAAAGGTCTCTTATGGTGGAGATGATATATGATAAATCCTTAATAACCATGGATATTATTACAACCCCTGCGACTATAGAAACATATATTGCAAAATCTGACCTAACACCTTTCAGGATAGTGACTAAAATTGTAGCAATGATTCCAATACCCACTATTTGAAATATCTCCATCCCAATCACCTCAATATAGATTAAACAGTAGCTTTACATTATCAAATAGCTTGCTGACAAGATTTATAACAACACCCAGCACTATCACAATACCTACTAAGGTAGTCAGATATGCATATTCCTCCTTCCCAGCCTTTGAAAGCACCATATGTAATACTGCTGTCACTATTCCCAAGCCTGCTATCTTGAATATCAAATCCACATCCATATTCTTATCCTCCTATATCAATATAATGACAACACCTAGACCTACTAGGAAGCCCAATGTTCTATAAAGCTTGGTATTTTTCTTCCTTTCACTTTCTGCCTCCATATAGTGATTGTCCAATTGTGTGATTACAAATCTAATTTTCTTTTCTTGGTCCACCCTATTTGTTTTACCTAATATCTTGCCTAGATATAGAAATACCTCTATATCCTGATCATTCAACGCATATCTATCCTTTAGAATACTTCTTTGTATTTGAAAGCTATAATAGACATCCTCCTGCTTATTTACAAGTAAATCCTCTTTTATTTCATGAAATATGACTGCAATATTACCCCTTCCTTTGATATATGTATTTTCCAAAGCTTGAGGAAGGGGTAAGTTTCCATTAATTATTTCACTTTCTA
The DNA here is from genome assembly GCA_964652285.1 of uncultured Tissierella sp. GTDB lineage: Bacteria > Bacillota > Clostridia > Tissierellales > Tissierellaceae > JAAYTL01. Next base: position 7,009 of record CAZZCQ010000059.1, on the reverse strand, counting down.
AAATACGAATACAATATTGCAAATCCAATAGATTCTTAGCCCTTTTAGTGTAGATATTCCCATATGCATATCCTAAAACCGATGAGAAAACGATTATTATTGAATTGAATATAAGCCTAAGAGCATCCATATGGACTCACCTTCTTCCTTAATAGTAAAACATCTATACAACCTGTCCCTTTATATAAATTCTATGAAAACCATATTGAAATATTCCATTATTGATTTATTTTTTATTTTTTGCACTAAAAAAGCACTAGTCATCTAGTGCTAAGTTCATCGAAAAAGTATTGCACTGTCATCCTGGGCATTACTAGGACTCTTGCTTCTTTGACTTGTCATTCCAAGTTTACGAAAAATCTTGCTTCTTTGACTTGTCATTCCAAGTTTACGAGGAATCTTGGGTTATATATATCTATAAAACTATTCCCATCCAGTATGTGCCTTATAGTCCCTACCCCTTTTGACCTGTCTAAGACAATATACCTTTGAAAAATCCTCTCCTCAATCAGAGCGGTTAGATTCATCCGATGCCTAATATCCTCCAGTCCCTCACCATGTATAGTTGCAATCAACTTGATACCTGCCCTCAGGGCTTCATGTATTGCATATATATCCTCTTCCCCACCGATTTCATCAACAGCAATGATATCTGGTGACATGGCCCTTATCACTATCATAATTCCATCAGATTTTAAATATGATGTATTTCAACTAACTAAAGCATTTTTTCATAGTGAAGAAATTTCATTTTTAAGCAGCAAAGAAGAATATAAAGATGAAGGTTGTCTTTTAGAAAGCGCTATATATGAAGAAGGCAATAAAACCTA
>CAZZCQ010000059.1:0-6169 GCA_964652285.1 uncultured Tissierella sp. | reverse complement strand
CGAACACCCACATCCATCTGATGACTTCCATCATAGAGACCTGCTATCTCTGATCTTTCATCAATTAGAGAGATTTTAAAGCCCCTGTATGAGCTTTTCCTTCCATTGCTAAGGTTCCTTATTATATCCCTTAACAAAGTGGTTTTACCGCATTGTGGTGGGGATATTATAAGGGTATTATATGGTTTGTTATTCTTATCCAATAAAAAAGGAATTATTTTATCAGATACCCCCTTCTTCTGTCTTGCTATCCTGATGTTTAGAGATGAGATGGAATTAATTATCTCAATTCCCTTATTATCGTAGATGACCTTACCCCCTATTCCTACTCTATGCCCACCAGTTATGGTTATGTAACCCTTTCTAATATCCTCTGAAAAAGCATATATGGAATGATTAGTCAACAATTGGAATGAATTGATAATATCTTCAGTGGAAACTAGATAAGCCTTATCAAAATCCTCTATCAATTGGCTACCTATATTAATAAAATAATCTCTTCCATCCATGTATATAGATAAGGGGCACCCATTACGGAGTCTTATTTCTTCAATCCTTGATTTGGCTTCATCAGGGATTGAAATCAGTCTTCTTCTTATATCATGGCTCACAAATTCCAAGACCTTATTAAAGCAATCTATTTCTCTTTCCACAAGCTGTCCTCCTTAATATAAATTCTATGAAAATCATCTTAAAATATTCTATGATTTTTTCTTTGGACAATAAAATAAAGCTAGCTGCTAAAAAGCAACTAGCTTTATTTATTATCTTACATATCCAATTCTGGATAGTATATTTCTGTCCATTCCTCAAATCCATCCTCTAATCTAAGGTAGTGGTGGCTATTGATTGATTCCTGCATAGCTTCATAGTACCATTTAGATTCTAGAAGGTCTGGGAATTGTCTTGCATCTTCTAATATATGCTCCTTGTGAACTCTTCTCTCCAATACATTGTTTACCAGAGTTACAAATTCAGCCCTTGTGATATATTGATCAGGTTTGAAGCTTCCATCTGGATATCCCTGTACCCAACCTTTTTTAGATGCGGAGTTGATAAATCTATTTGCCCAATGTCCCATTATATCTGAGAAATCATCTGATTCAAATGGACTTAGATTGTCAAATCTAGATGCTATAGTTGCTAATTCTGCTCGAGTGATAAATTGACCAGGTTTGAAGTTTCCATCTGGATATCCTGTGATTATTCCACCTGCTGCTAATGTTGCTATATGCTTAGTTGACCATCTGTTTGCCCCTACATCCGTGAAGTTGTGTTCCATAGTCCATATACTATCCCTATAACTTTCTGTCAATAGTCTATAGAAAACTGTAGCCACTTCTTCTCTAGTGATTAAACCTTCAGGTCTAACGGTGTTATCAGGATAGCCTTGAATATAAGCGAAATGATCCTCTTTATTCAATTCTGGCAATGCTTCTGGCACTTCTTCATCGATTATCTCTTCCTCATCTTCTGGTGGTGGAGAAGGCGGTGGTGTTGATGGTGTAGAGTAATTTACTGTAACACTTGAAGTTTCTGGTTCAGTCTCTTCAGTTTCAGCCGTAGCAGTATTTTTAATACTTCTAGCATTTATATCTTCCCTGGTTACACTGTATACACCCTTGTAGGTCCAGGTTTCTCCAACATCCAATTTACCATTTTCATTGCTATCACCTTCAGGTCCTAGTAATTCAATCATCGGATCATTTACAGTCACTCCAGTTAGGGTTACATTACCAGTGTTTTTAACTGTAATTGTATAAGTTATCTCTTGACCTACTGAAGTATAAGTTGATCTACTGGCAGTTTTGGTGATTGTTAAGTCTGGATTTCGATCTCCTTCAACTGTCTCTTCATCTTCACCAGGCACTTCTTCTTCACCAAATGTTCCAGTCACTACTACAAGATTTGTTACAAAACCTGCATCCATATCAGCTTGAGTTACTTCATACTCTGCTGTTAAGGTGAAGGAATCTTCTGGTGCTAAGGTCGCTGGTGCTGAACTTATATCAATTTCACCTATCTTGTCGTCTTCTATTGAGAATGGAGCTGATAATGTTACATTACCTGTATTACTTATAGTGTAAGTGTAAGTGATTATTTCTCCCACTTCTTCGAAGATTTCCTTGTTTGCTGTCTTTTCTACTGTTAGTTCTGGACTTTGCTCTAAGTCAGTATCTTCCTCTTCATCTTCTGGTTCTGGAGTTTGGTCAGTAACTACTGTTACAGTATTGGTTACTAGACCTGCGTCGATGTCTTATTGACTTATTTCATAGCTTCCGTTGTAGGTCCAAGTTTGACCAATCTCCAATATTGCTAAGGTCACATCTAATTCTAGCATAGGGTCTGTTATTACAACATTTGTTAAATCAACTTCACCAGTATTTTCTACTGTTATAGTGTAATCAATCTTGTCACCTACATTAACCTTTTCATCTTGGTTAAAGTCTACATAGCTTCCAGTCTTGATTGTACTAAATGAAGCACTTAGTATTCTGAAGTCTCCCTTAGTCACTGTTACAGTGTAGTTATCATTAGGAGTGAAAGTTGCGTTCAGTACTTGTGAATAAGAGCCTACTGCTTCATCTAAATTGGTTCTTACATAAGTTACTGTTCCTAAATCTCCTGCTGCTACTAAGCCGCTTACTGTTCCGGTGAATGCCGGGTCTGGTGTTCCAAATACTTTACTTGAATCATCTACTACTATCGTTACATCTTTCGGTGTTACCTTTAATGTTCCATTTCCAGTTGTAACATTGCTAAACTGACCTGTTACATCTTCTGTGCCCTTGAATATTTTGTAGCTTTCTACTTCATTAACTTCAGTTCCTACATTGGTTATGCTTCCTGTAATAACTGGAACTACTGTATAACCTTCTGGTAGGCCTGTTACTTCGAATTCATTCTTGCTGTGTGGATCACCGTCATACTCCCAGGTTCCATCTTTTGCTGTGATTTTTATAGCACCTGTATAGGCTGTTATCTCTAAATTCCCTGGAACATAGCTTACTGAATAGTTGCCTTGTAAAGCAGCACCTGTTGGAGTTATTGCATAGTTTCCAATGGTTTCTCCAGCTGCTCTACTTAGACTGTAAGTTATTAAAGTTTCAGCTTCCCCTTCTACTAAGCCACTTATTGTAGCTGTAAGAGTCGGATCAACTGCTCCAAATACTTTAGTCTTGTTATCAGCTGTTACTATGACTTCCTTTGGAGTTATTTCTAATGTTCCATTTCCAGTTGTAACATTGCTAAACTGACCTGTTACATCTTCTGTGCCCTTGAATATTTTGTAGCTTTCTACTTCATTAACTTCAGTTCCTACATTGGTTATGCTTCCTGTAATAACTGGAACTACTGTATAACCTTCTGGTAGGCCTGTTACTTCGAATTCATTCTTGCTGTGTGGATCACCGTCATACTCCCAGGTTCCATCTTTTGCTGTGATTTTTATAGCACCTGTATAGGCTGTTATCTCTAAATTCCCTGGAACATAGCTTACTGAATAGTTGCCTTGTAAAGCAGCACCTGTTGGAGTTATTGCATAGTTTCCAATGGTTTCTCCAGCTGCTCTACTTAGACTGTAAGTTATTAAAGTTTCAGCTTCCCCTTCTACTAAGCCACTTATTGTAGCTGTAAGAGTCGGATCAACTGCTCCAAATACTTTAGTCTTGTTATCAGCTGTTACTATGACTTCCTTTGGAGTTATACTTAAGTTTCCTGCTACTAATGTGATGTCATATCTCTCTGTTACATCTACAGTCCCTTCCATAATTGCAGGGGTACCTGTAAAGTTAACCGGATAAGAGCCTACATTAGTTCCGCTCCCACTTGCACTTATTCCACCTAATGTGTGAGTTGCTCCTAAGCCTTCTCCAATTGTATAGCCGCTTACTGTTTGTAACTCTCCATTGTATACTTCAGTGCCACTATTAGCAGTTACAATTAATGCGGTTTTCGCAGCCCATTGTGCTACATAGGTTGCATCCTCAGTTACTGTTGGACTTGGTGTTGGACTCCAACCAGTGAAATAGTATCCTTCATTTCCTGTTGGTGTACCATCAAATGAAGGTGTTGGAGTACCAGATACTATATCCTCAAATACTTGCTCAGTGAAATCTCCATGATCTCCTGGTTGATATCTGACTGTAAATGTTGATTGTAGCATATATCCAAAGTCCAATACCCTACTCTTATTATTTGGAAGTAAGGTGATATCCTGAGGTGATGTGGATCCACCATTACTTGATGATAATGGATTATAGATATAGGTCTGACCATTATAAACAATTGGCGATGGTGCAGAAACATTGAATAGTGTATTCAATGGGAGACTGCTACTACCTTCATGCATAAAGAATGCGCTTCCCAATGATATTCTTTGGTCAAAGTTAACCTGATTTTGATTAAAAGCAATTGGTACACCTGCAGCATTTACCAGATAATATTCCATTTTGATACTACCTATATTACCCACTGGTAAATTTGGTTTATCAAATACTTTATTTGCATCATTTTCCTCATAATCCTTATATTCCATATTAGCAGAAAAATTGGTATCATAGAGTCCTTCTTCTGTGATATTATCATTCAGTCTGATATAAATGGTCAAGGACTTCGGACTTTGAGTTATACTCCCTAGATTCCAAGTCACCTTACCATCAGAATCAATGACCACATCTTCATCACTTGGCTCGTATGGGCTACTAGTTCCAGGTTTATTAGTGACAGTAAAGTTATCTGTATTGACATAATCAGTAACTACTGCACCTGTACCAGCAATCTTAATTTCTGCAGCTAATTTTTCAAATATTGCGGTCAAATCATCATCATCTGACATATTCTTTGCATAGGTGCTCTTAGGATCTGATGCTATTGGCCTAATATTATTAGTGAATGCACTGTTAGTTAATCCTAGACCTAAGGCAAAGATTGTTGTGCCATCACCCTTGATGTTTGTAGCAATGGTAGGCCATTGACGATTGTAGCTAGGCCTATTAGGAGCACCATCACTCATAAATACAATAACTCCTGGTCTTGATTTATCTGTTCTACCATTTATCAATGTTCTAGCAGTATTCAATGCTACATCATAATTGGTATTACCATCTGCTGAAATCCCTCCAATTGCATTGTATAAGAAAGTATAGGCACTGTCACCCCCAACAGTATCTGATACCCCTAAAAATCTATTATCACTTGGTCTTACTGTTGCACTGTTATTGAAATAAACAAGGGATATTCTATTGTCTGAAAGAGTATCACCATTAGCTTCATACAGTTTTGCAAGAAAAGCTCTTGCGGCTGCTTTAGTATTAGTCAAACGGTTACCTTGCATACTGCCTGACCTATCTAGGACTAATACCACATCTGACCCTTTTAAAACTGGATTTCCCCAGGCAGAGAGTGTAACCTTTCCTATACCTAGGTCTTCATTCACCCAAGCAGCTGTTTTGCTTATAAAGACTGCTCCAGGCTCATTTGCATCAGGCTCACCATTAAATGGGGTGAATCTACTTATCATCATTGCTTTTGAATCAACAATGTCATAGTAATTCTCAATCTTTTCAATCTGCTCATAGAATAGAGTAATCTCATTTAGAACTGTGTCGCTGATTACCAGCTCTGTCAAATCACTTTCTATAAATTGAAAACCATCTCTATCTAAGATGAATTCTGATGGGTTGATTATCTCCCCTAGTTTAATGCCTTCTACCACTTCTTCCTCAATATTTTCCTCACCATCAATCAGGAAAATATGCTTTACTAACAGTGAAAATTCTTCTTCTACTTCTTCTACTTCTTCTATTTCTTCTATTTCTTCTACTTCTTCTATTTCTTCTTCTATGCTTGTCAAATCTGTTGTATCTTGTGGTCCATTATCGTCCAGTAGTACCTCTGCAAAGGAAGTCATTCCAGTTGACAGGAGCATTACAAGCATAATGACAAATGCAAGATACCTTCTGGTACTAGATTTCATTATTCTCTCCTCCTTAAATATATATTCAATTTTCTTGAGTAATTTTCAAAGACATTCATAAAAATTCCCCCTTACAATGAAAAATGTCAGGTTACCATGTTTAATAAACACAGCAGCCTGACTATCCTAGTTCTTGCTTTGGATTCATAGCTTTGCGTCCTTGCCTCACAGCAAGTTTGCCTTTGTTGTATG
>CAZZCQ010000058.1:0-8090 GCA_964652285.1 uncultured Tissierella sp. | reverse complement strand
TAATACCTGCCTCTAATAATTTTCTCCATACCTTTACTACATCTTCGTTTTTAATAAAGATTTCAAATCCATCTTCACCTGTATAGCCTGTTCTAGAAATTTTTACTTCTACATCATCTACCTTAACATCTTCATCAAAGTAAAAAAATTTAAGTTGAGATAGATCAATGTCTGTTATCTTTTGAAGAATCCTTTCTGCTGATGGACCTTGAAGAGCTAATATACACGTATTATCAGAAACATTATCAAGTTCTACTTCAAAATCTCCTTTGTTGTCAGATAACCATTTAAAATCCTTGTCTAAATTAGCTGCATTAACAACTAAAAAATATTTCTCATCATTATATTTGTAAACAAGTAAATCATCAACTACACCTCCATCAGGATAGCACATAAATGTATAGACTATTTGTTTTTGATTTAGTTTACTGATATCATTTGTCATTAAGTAATTTAAATAGTCTTTTGCTTCCTTACCACTTACAAAGATAGAGCCCATATGAGACACATCAAAAATTCCTGCAGCATTTCTTACAGCATTATGCTCAGGAACCAATCCCTCATATTGTACTGGTAACAACCAACCAGTATAATTAACTATCTTACCCTTTAGAGACACATGTTCATCATAAAGAGGCGTCTTTTTGCCATCCATTGAACCACTCCTTTCTTTTTGGTATAATAATTCTATATCATTTTTATTGTACCCGATAATATTATAGATAAACTGTAGAATGTAATATATGATTTAATTAATATGATACTCAAGGAGGGTAAAAATGCAATACCGTAAATTTACTAAAGATAATCTAGATGTTTCTCTATTGGGATTTGGATGTATGAGATTTCCTATACTGAACAATGACTCCAGCCAAATAGATGAAGAAAAGGCCACAGAGATGCTCCACTACGCCATTGATAATGGGATCAATTACATAGATACAGCCTATAATTATCATCAAGGAAATTCAGAAATATTTGTAGGGAATGCTCTTAAGGATGGATATAGAGAAAGGGTATATCTAGCCACAAAACTACCAGTATGGCTTGTAAAAACCTATGAGGATTTTGAAAAACTTCTAGATGAACAATTAAAAAAGCTACAAGTAGATTATATAGACTTTTATCTGTTACATTCACTTCATGAAAAGACTTGGAATAATATTGAAAGATTAAATGTATTTAAATTCTTAGATGAAGCGAAGAGAAATGGCAAGATTAAATATGCAGGTTTTTCATTTCATGACGAATTACAATTGTTCAAGGAGATAATTGAATCATATTCATGGGATTTTTGTCAGATACAATTAAACTATATGGATAGACATTATCAAGCAGGAATCTCTGGTTTAGAATATGCTAGTAAAAGGGATATTTCTCTAGTGATAATGGAACCAATAAAAGGAGGAAAATTGGCTTCAGCACCAATTGATATTCAAAATATATGGAATACATCTAGTCAAAAAAGAAGCCCTGCAGAATGGGCTCTCAAATGGGTGTATGATTATGATGAAGTCTCTGTAGTACTAAGTGGGATGTCCACATTAGAGCAAGTTAAACAGAATATAGCATCTACAGAGGATAGTTTACATAAATCCTTAACAAGAGAAGAGCATGATTTAATCGATGAAGCGACCAATTTATATAATGATAAAATAAAGGTTGGATGTACAGCTTGCGAGTATTGTCTACCCTGTCCATCAAATGTAGCTATTCCTACTATATTCTCCCAATATAATAATTACTATGTATATGAAACAGAAGAACAATCAATATCAACATACAAAAAAATCATTGAGCAAGAGAAAGATAGCAGTCAATGTATAGAATGTGAACAATGTGAGCAACTCTGTCCACAACATCTAAAAATAATATCTCTTCTAAAAGAAGCAGATAGAGCCTTGTCTAAATAATATGAAAAAACCTATCCACTTTATCAACATTATCCACAGGAGCAGAGAATAAGTTTACATAAGATTCGCCCATATTCAAACATCATTTAAATATTTCATAATACCAACATATATTGCCCATGCAATCTTCTCTTGGTATTCCTCTGTTTGTAGCAATCTCTCTTCTTCTGGATTGGATAAAAATCCCGCTTCCACTAGTACTGAAGGAATCTGCAACTCCTTTATTAGATATACATCATCTCTTATAGCTGCAGCCCTGCTATTTTCCTTGTCTAATACGGTCTTGAGTTCTTCCTGAATTATAGATGCTAGCTTTTCATTTTCTATATTTCCATCATAATAAAAGGTCTGGGAACCATAGTATCTTGTGTTTGTAAAGCTATTCATATGAATACTGACAAATAACTGACATTCAGCTTCCTCAATCAATGCTTTTCTATTTAAAAGATCCTCAGTTTTCTTTTCTCTTAAGGTAGTGGATTTATCTGTGTAAAGTCCCTTGTCTTCCTCCCTAGTCATGATGACAATTCCACCACTTTGCTCGACTAGTCTTTTTAGCTTTAATGCTATTTCTAGATTTATTTCATCTTCAAGAACACCAGTCTTGCTCACTGCACCTGGATCTACACCACCATGTCCAGGATCAATACCTATTATTTTATTTGTAATGGGTAAATAACTAACCTCTTTTACAGCAAATCTATAATGAATGTATTTTAGAACAATTAGTGCTACTATTATAAAAAATATACAGATAGATAATGTCCTTTTTCTTATAAAGAGAACTTTCATAAAATCACCTCTATAAGAATATATTGTTAAAATCGTCTGTATATTCCAAAGAAAAATCTACAATTCATATACATATAGAATACAAACTATAACTCCATCAATCGAGAATTGATATTGGATATGGAATCAACAATCTCTCCTAACACATCAAACTTCCCCTTTTCAGGTTTCAATCTATATTGGGCAATTCCGAAGATGTTTCTTCCTAGTCGACTTTCCTTCACCCTGACAGTATTTCCAAACTCAGTAATCTTCTCCTTAAACTCATTATATATTGGTATACTGCTATCTGGTATCTCATCATCTCTGGTAAATAAACCATTCTGATAATCAGTGAAGGCCTTTAGCTCTAAGTTCAAAGAGTCTAAATCAGATATAATGTCCTTTTTCGAGCCTCTTATGAGGCTGGACTTGTCCAATTGTTGACACAAGTGATCTACCTGAGAATTTAAAATATTTATTAAATCACTAAATTCTCTTATGTCCGAGCTAGTCTCTATCTTAAGGATATCCACTTCCACTATCCTATCCAATAGGTTTTGATATGTCATATATGTGGAATAGTTGTAGAGACTCTTCACCTCTATATAGTCATAGAGTATGATTCCATTAATGAGAATTATAACCATGAAAACAACTATGTAAATGTATCGACCCTGAGTATTTTTCTTCAAATCCCCAATACGATATATCAAAAGAAATATAAGAATTATACTTATAATACCCGCTAACCTCACCAGTATCACCCCTATTGATTTATACCCAAAAATATCAATATTCAGACAAGTTATTTATTCTGTAGCTTTTATTATATTAACGAAGTATAAATGCATATTGCTGCAGTTATGATAAATTATGCGTCGTAATGTTAAGAGGAAAAATTATAAAAAAACGCCAAAGTTAAACTCTGACGTTTTTAAAATATTATCTCTTAGAGAATTGTGGACTTCTTCTTGCTTTCTTAAGTCCGTATTTCTTTCTTTCCTTCATTCTAGGATCTCTTGTTAAATGACCAGCCTTTTTAAGTATTGGTCTTAGTTCTGGATTAGCTTCTATTAAGGCTCTTGCTATTCCATGTCTAACAGCACCTGCTTGACCTGTATATCCGCCACCCTCTACTCTAACTAATACATCAAATTTATCCAATTGTTCTGTAATAACTAGCGACTCTCTAGCGATGGTTCTCAAAGTTTCATAATCAAAATACTCTTCTATATCTTTATCATTTAATGTAATTTTACCATTCCCTGGGACTAATCTAACTCTGGCGATAGAAGTCTTTCTTCTACCTGTTCCCCAATATTGTGTTACAGCCATTTAAAGTCCTCCTTTCCCAATCTTATAATTCATATGCTTCTGGTTGTTGAGCTTCGTGTCTGTGCTCTGGCCCAGCATATATTTTTAGTTTCTTTATCATTTGTCTTCCGAGTTTATTCTTTGGTAGCATACCCTTTACAGCCAGTTCGATTATTCTTTCTGGTTTTTCCTCTATCAATCTCTTGTAAGGAATTTCTTTTAATCCACCTGGGTATCCTGTATGGTAAGTGTGATTCAATTGATTTAACTTCTTACCTGTTAATTTAATTTTCCCTGCATTTATAATTATAACGAAATCTCCTGTGTCAACATGAGGAGTATATATCGGTTTATTTTTTCCTGTTAAAATAGTAGCTACTTCTGATGCTAATCTTCCTAATACTTTCCCTTCAGCATCAATTACATACCATTTTCTATCTACTTCACTTGTTTTTGCCATATAGCTCTTCATCGATTTCCCTCCTTATACCAAATCTTCACTAATATATTTTTGAGGTATAAAAAGTTTCCGGTCTTTTTAAACACTCTTATATATTCTAATACAAGTAAAATTCAATGTCAAGGGCTTTTCTTACTCATAGTATACCTTTTCTAAAAAAAGTCCTTGAGCTGGTGCTGTAGGTCCTGCTAAGCTTCTTTTTCTACCTTCAATTATCTTCTCGACATCTTTACTTTTTATTCTATCTATTCCAACATAAACTAGGGTCCCAACAATAATTCTTACCATATTCTTCAAAAAACTCTTTCCTACTAGAACTATTTCTATAAATTCTCCCTTTTCTATGATATCAATACTATATAATTCTTTAACAGTTGTATGCACTAAAGCTGTTCGTCCCATAAAGCTTCTAAAATCTTTTTCCCCTATTAAATATTTAGTGGCTTTTCTCATTTCATGGATGTTTAAGGTCCTATGTACATGATATGAGAAATTTCTGTATAGTGGTCTTGGAGTCTCCCCATTATAGATAATATATCTGTACCTCTTTTTGCTTGCGTTAAATCGTGAGTGAAAGGCTATATCAACCTCCTCTGATTGTATAACCTTTATATCATCAGGTAAGTTGATGTTGAGTGATTCCTTAAATCTTTGAGCTGGTATCTTACTATTGGTATGAAAATTAGCTACTTGCCCTCTTGCATGTACCCTAGCATCTGTCCTGCCAGCAGCTATTAGTTTTACCTTTTCTCCTGTTGTCTTTTCAATTGCTCTCTCTATTACTTCCTGAATACCTACAACATTCTTTTGTGATTGCCATCCTGAGTAATTTGTACCTTCATATTCTATTGTCAGTTTTATATTTCTCATAAAACCACCTAAATATATCTTGTTGATATTATAAGTCCAAAAAATAATAATGTTGCTCCTAGTGTAGCTATATCCGCTCTTTTTAAAACTAATTCATTGAGCCTAGTTCTACCTTCTCCACCCCTATAACATCTAGCTTCCATTGCTGTAGCTAATTCATCTGCTCTCCTAAATGCATTTATAAATAATGGAACTAATAAAGGCACCAAATTTTTAGCTCGTCTTAGAATATTGCCTGATTCGAAATCAGCCCCTCTAGCCATCTGAGCCTTCATTATCTTATCTGTTTCTTCTAGTAGTGTTGGTATAAATCTTAGTGCTATTGTCATCATCATAGCCAATTCATGAGCAGGCAATCCAATCTTCCTAAATGGGCTAAGGAGTTTCTCTATACCATCAGTCAAGGAAATTGGTGATGTTGTCAGTGTAAGCAAGGAAGTACCCGTAACTAAAAGAATCAATCTTATTGCCATAAATATTGCTTGCCTTAAACCTTCTCTAGTCACTGTTAGTGGACCTATCTCAAATAATACTATCCCTTTTGTCATAAATATATTTATAAAAAATGTAATCATTATCAAGAATACCAATGGTCTTAGTCCTTTTAATATATAGCTTAAAGGCACTTTTGAGAAATATACTGTAGCCAATACAAAAGCTATTACAAATATATAAGGATAGAACTCATTGATGAAGAATAAGCTTACTATAAATAGTATAACAATAATTATCTTTACCCTTGGATCCAACCTATGGATGAATGTATCTCCTGGATAATACTGACCAATGGTTATATCTCTAATCATCTTCTCTTCTCCTTAAATACTCCATTAACTCATCTTTTGCTTCTGATACTGTAAGTACATCCTCGCGTATATCATTTCCCTGAGCTCTAAATTCTCTCATAAACTTTGTTATCTGTGGGATTCCTAGTCCAATACTTTCCAACTCATCTGCTCTTTTAAATATCTCTCTAGTTTTGTCATCCATTGCTATCTTTCCATTATTCATAACTAATATTCTATCTACTAATTTTGCTACATCCTCCATACTATGAGACACCAGAATTATTGTAATGTTCTCCATTTTAAATAATTCATAAATCTCACCTAAGATTTCGTCTCTACCATGAGGATCTAGACCTGCCGTAGGCTCATCTAGTATTAAGACCTTTGGCTTCATTGCTATTACTCCTGCAATAGCAACTCTCCGTTTTTGCCCACCACTTATCTCAAAGGGTGACCTATCTTTTAATAAGTCAAAGTCCAGTCCTACTACTCCCATTGCACCTTTGACCCTTTTATCCACTTCTTCTTCATCTAATCCTAGGTTTTGTGGACCAAAAGCTATATCTTTATATACGGACTCTTCAAAGAGCTGATATTCTGGATATTGGAATACTAGTCCGACTTTTTGTCTTATGCTTGTTAGCTTAACATCCTTGTCTGTTATCTTGGTTCCATCTATTATTATCTCCCCAGATGTTGGCTTAATTAATCCATTTAGATGTTGCACTAAGGTAGATTTACCAGAACCTGTATGTCCTATCAATCCTATAAATTCGCCTTCCTTTATAGTTAAATTTATATCAATTAATGCTTTAGACTCAAAGGGTGTACCCTGATTGTATATGTGGTTTAAATTTTTAATCTCTATTATCATAGCTTACTTAACATCTCCTCTATGCTCAAGATGTCCTCTGAGATATGGATACCCTCTTTTCTGAGCTCATAGGCTAATTCAGTAACCTGTGGCACATCCAAGCCCAATTCTTTGACCTTCGCTACTTGGCTGAATACTTCCTTAGGATTTCCTTCCATCTTGATTTCTCCCTCAGACATGACTACTATTCTATCTCCTTGTACTGCTTCATCCATATAATGAGTAATCAATACTATAGATTTACCTTCTTCTTTGTTGAGTTTCTTAATAGTATTCATTACCTCTATCCTTCCTATAGGATCAAGCATTGAGGTTGGTTCATCTAATATGATGCAATCTGGATTCATGGCCAATATACCAGCTATGGCAACTCTTTGTTTTTGTCCTCCAGATAATAAATGTGGGGCGTGCCTCTTGTACTCAGTCATTTCTACTATTTCTAGGGCTTCATCTACTCTTCTTCTAATCTCTTTAGGCTCTATACCTAAGTTTTCGGGACCAAATGCTACATCTTCTTCTACTATGGTAGCTACTATCTGATTATCCGGATTTTGAAATACAATACCAGCTCTTTCTCTAATATTCCAAATATCCTCTTCATTTTTTGTATTCATACCCATTACATATACATCCCCTGAAGTTGGAAGCAATAAACCATTCATCATCTTAGCAAGAGTGGATTTCCCAGATCCATTATGCCCTAATACAACTAAAAACTCTCCTTTTTTTACTTCTAATGATAGATTCTTAACTGCAGCCATAATTTGGTCCTCTATATAGGATTTGTATTCATATGTTACATTTTCTAAATATATCATTCTATCATCCATAATCTTACCTCAATTTTATATTGTTAATTTTTATTAGCCTTACTAGGAAACAATTTAAATATTAAGCGAACATTTGCAGGACACGATGGTAATTCTTAATGAAGTTCTGCTAAAATCCGTTAATCAGTTTGTACTGTGTACCATATTAATATACCATATAATCACCAAATATAAAAGAATGAACTTCTCCCTCAGTCGAATCCATCTATTTCACAACCTCTATTTGCTCCGCAGGACTACCTTAGGGAGTGCCACGCTGGTACAACC
>CAZZCQ010000057.1:6747-8099 GCA_964652285.1 uncultured Tissierella sp. | reverse complement strand
GGATACCTAAATATGATTTAGAAAATCCACCACTGACAGCTTTTGATATTATTAAAATAGCAACCCTTAATTCAGCTAGGACATGTGGTTTTAATGATTTAGGGTCAATTGAAGTTGGTAGCAAGGCTGATTTGATATTACTAGACCTTGAAAGAATCCTCAATAATCCATGGATATCTCCAGATTTGAATATTGCTGAGATATTTATTCATAGGGCTAAGGGAGTAGATGTGAACACAGTTGTAATTGGTGGAGAGGTAATTATGGAAGATAGGGAAATACTAACAATTGATGTTGAACTATTATACAAAGAGATAAGAAAAGAGATGAATAAAGGATTTAGCAAGGAAGAAGAGGATTATAGAAATAAGGTGAAATTATTACAACCATATTATCAAAGATGGTATAGGGATTGGGTAGATAATGATGATTTCAAACCATATTATAATCTAAACAATAGAAGATAGATTAGAATACAACAATCATTTATACATTAGATAGCTGAATTTTAAAGAATTTATTGACAAAAGAATCTATATTTGTTAAACTATTTTGGTGTAGAGCCGCTCAATTTAGGTTTTCAAGCATAGCACCTAAGATTGGCGAGACTAGGTTAGAGGAGGTGCCGTAGTATGTATGCTGTTATAGAGACAGGAGGCAAACAGTATAGAGTCCAAGAAGGAGATACTATATATGTTGAAAAATTAAATGGTCAAGTAGGAGATAGTGTAGACTTTGATAGAGTACTTGTTTTATCAAGGGATGGAGAATTACTTGCAGGGAAGCCTTATTTAGAAGGAGCAAAAGTAGAAGGCAATGTTTTAGAACAGGGCAAAGCTAAAAAGATAATTGTTTTTAAATATAAAGCAAAAAAGAATTACCGTAAGAAGACAGGTCATCGTCAACCATATACTAAGGTAAAGATTGAAAAGATAGTAGGATAGTTATGATAAATGTGCATATCTTTAGAGATAGGGATAATATAGTTTGTTTTGAAATTGTAGGACATTCAGACTATGCGCAACATGGCAAAGATATAGTTTGTGCAGCTGTTTCAGTTTTAGCTCAAACATCTTTGATGGCATTAGTTGAAGTATGTGGAATAGAAGAAAGTAGATTAAGCTATAATATTGATGATGAATTAGGGAATATAGTGGTTAGTTTACCAGAAGATATTGATGCTGAAGAGATAGAAAAAAGCCAGATTGTTTTTAAAACTTTTGAATTAGGAATTAAAGCTATTATTGAAAGTTATCCAAATAATGTGGCTCTCATCACTAGGGAGGTGTAATAGATGATTAAGTTAAATTTACAATTATTTGCTTCTAAAAAAGGAGTAGGTAGCTCCAGAA
>CAZZCQ010000057.1:0-6737 GCA_964652285.1 uncultured Tissierella sp. | reverse complement strand
GTGTTAAAAGAGGAGACGGCCAATTTGTATTAGCAGGCAATATATTGGTTAGACAAAGGGGTACGAAAATTCATCCAGGGAATAATGTTGGAAGAGGTAGTGATGATACACTTTTTGCAACATCAGATGGGATAGTAAGATTTGAAAGAATGAGTAGGGATAAAAAGAAAGTCAGCGTTTACCCTCAAGAAGAATTAGCATAGATTTTAAGCTTGCCTATTATAGGCAAGCTTTTATGTCCTAACCCGATTTGTGAAACAAATCTATGGGTACCAGCGTGGCACTCCCTAAGGTAGTCCTGCGGAGCAAATAGAGGTTGTAGGTCAAACGCAAAGAATTTGCTAGGATTTGTCTGAGAAATAATATACATGATAAAGATATAATTTAATGACATACTTAATAATGATAAATATTATTATAGGTTACTATTATTATTATAAGTTTAAGGATGATGAGTTTATGTTTGTAGATAAAGCCAAGATTACTGTTAAAGGTGGTAAAGGTGGGAATGGTATAGTAGCATGGCGTAGAGAAAAGTTTGAACCCTCTGGTGGACCATATGGTGGCGATGGAGGTAATGGTGGGTCTATAATTTTAAGAGCAGATGAAAACATCAGAACTCTTATGGACTTTAGATATAAAAGGCACTATAGTGGTGAAAATGGTGAGGATGGTAGAACCAAGAAGCAATTTGGTAAAGCAGGTCAAGATACTATAATAAAGGTACCTGTAGGAACATTGGTAAAAGATGATAAAACTGGCAAAGTGATTGTTGATTTAAAAGAAAAGGATCAATCCTATACTGTTGCAAAGGGTGGACATGGAGGAAGAGGTAATGCTAAGTTTGCTACAGCTACAAGACAAGCACCAGGATTTGCAGAACAGGGGACCAGGGGTCAAGAAAGGGATATCATTTTAGAACTTAAGCTACTAGCTGATGCAGGTCTTATAGGGTTCCCAAATGTTGGAAAGTCAACTATACTTTCAATGATTTCCCAAGCCAAACCTAAAATTGCAAATTATCATTTCACAACATTACAACCAAATTTAGGGGTAGTGAGGGTTGAAGATGAAAAAAGCTTTGTATTAGCAGATATACCCGGTCTTATAGAAGGAGCATCTGAAGGAATAGGATTAGGCCATGATTTTCTTAGGCATATTGAAAGAACTAGAGTCTTGGTTCATGTATTGGATGCTTCAGGTATAGAAGGTAGAGATCCTGTTAAGGATTTCTATACTATAAATGAAGAACTCTTTCAGTACAATCCAAAATTGAAAGATAAACCACAGATAATTGTAGCCAATAAAATGGATTTACCTGGAGCTACAGAGGGCTTAGATAAGCTAAAACTAGAATTTAAAGATAGGGGAGTTGACATATATGAGGTCTCAGCAGCTACTACCCAAGGTATTAATGAGTTAAAATATGGGATTTGGGAGATATTATCTAAATATAAGGGTGAATATAAAACTTTTGATGAAGAGCACATAGAAGAGATTAAATTTGCAGAAGAAGATACAATAACAGTAAGAAAAGAGAATGATATATATGTAGTTAAAGGAAGTTTTGTTGAGAATCTGATAGAGTCAACCTATTTTGATGATGTAGATTCATTAAGATACTTCCAAGAAGCAATTAGAAAAAAAGGTATTATTGAACAATTAGAGAATTTAGGTATTGAAGAAGGAGATTCAGTATATATTGGGGACTATGAGTTTGAATTTTTCCATTAAAAAAACCTGACATTTGTCAGGTCTTTTTTATTATACTATTGCTATTACCTCGATTTCAATTTCTCCACCAGCAGGCAAATCCTTTACAGCAACACAACTTCTTGCAGGTTTATGATTATTAAAATATTGTCCATAAACTTCATTTATTAATGGAAATTTAGACATGTCTGTTATGAAAATACTCACCTTTACGACATCATCCAGACTAGCTCCTGCTTCATCCAAAATTGCCTTAACATTTTCTAAACATTGCTTGGTCAGTTTCTGAATATCTCCCTTGATTAGTTCACCACTTTCAGGATTGAAGTGCAATTGTCCAGATGTAAAAATCATATTACCAGCTTTGATGGCCTGTGAATAGGGACCAATCGCTGCGGGTGCTTTTTTTGTATTGACAATCTCTAACGCCATATTGTCACCTCCTTGATTAATTATATTATATATTTTTAATATTTATTTATTTTCACTTTGTGTCTTAGTATCTCTATCTTCTGTCCATAGCCTCTCTAGTTTATAATATTCTCTTTCTTCTTTATGGAAAATGTGGACAATAATATCTTCGTAATCCATCAAAATCCATCTACCACTTCGATAGCCATCACTGGCAATTTTTTCATAGTTATTTTCACTCATCTTATCATCAATCCCATCTGCTATGGCTTGAGCTTGTAAAGATGAATTACTACTGACTATAACAAAAAAATCTGCTATAGTTGTCAAATTAGAGATATCTAAAACCCTTATGTCTATTCCTTTTTTATCATCGATTGCATCTGTAATTATAGAAAGCTTTTTTTCTACTTCACTCATTCATTTCCTCCTTAAAATATATATTTATTATGAGCTGATTCCTTGCTTCAAAAGTATCTCTAGATATTATTCTATCATTGTTAATTAAAAAGACTAGACTTTTATTCATTGCTAATAAAATACTTCTATCCAAATCTTGATATGCTAGTTGACGCACTATTTCTATTCCATCAAACTTACGGGCAGGCTCAATATAGTCAGCTATGTATGTTAATTTCTCAAGCGTGGACATATTTTTCCGACCAGTCGTATGATATTTTATAGCGTTTAAAATGTCCTTATCTAAAACAT
Organism: uncultured Tissierella sp.; assembly: GCA_964652285.1. Taxonomy (GTDB): domain Bacteria; phylum Bacillota; class Clostridia; order Tissierellales; family Tissierellaceae; genus JAAYTL01. The sequence continues at coordinate 3,902 of CAZZCQ010000057.1, read as the reverse complement.
TGTATCTATATTTAGCTAATATCGCCCCTAAAGGAGCATGAATTAGATGATTGTTCAACTTCATTATATTGTTTTTCATTATATCAAAGTCAGATGCCATATTCAATAATTTCTTTTTATCCTCAAACTTAGCACAATCATGCAATAAAGCGGATGTTACGGCTTTGTCTATATCAATATTATGTATCTTTGCAAGTTTTTTTGATTCCTCTACAACTCTTAGTGTATGATTAAATCGACTTTCACCAATATCCTTATGCAGATTAATTAATACTTCCTTATTCATATTTATCATCCGCTTCATCCTATCTATAAAGATTTAACTTATAAATATAGTCCTCTACAATACCTGGTACTAAATATTTAATAGACAAACCCATCTTTATTCGATATCGGATAGATGTGGATGAAATATCAATGATGGGATTGTCAAAGCTCACAATATGTGAAGCAAATTTATCATTTAGTCTTTCTATTTCATTTTCAACATCATTATGACCCAGTCTAAATCTATCTGCAACTATAAAGTTGACTTGTTTTAGAAGCTTGGGATAATCCTTCCAAGAACTAAGAGAAAACAATGAATCTGAGCCAATAATCATATATAATCTAGCATTTAAATATATCTTATTTAGCTCTTCTATAGTATCTATGGTATAGGATGGATATGATCTATTAATTTCCATATCTGAAGAGATAAAAAATGGATTATCCTCTATGGCTAAATCAACCATTTTAAGTCTTGTTTTACCATTAAGAACATCACTTTTATGGGGCGGATAACCAGTGGGTATAAAAATTATCTTATCCAAACTCGCTTCTAATCTAATATATTCACTTAGGATTAAATGCCCAAGATGAATAGGGTTGAATGTTCCACCCATAATTCCAATTTTCATATTCATTCTCCTAGTTAAAGCTATTGTATTCATAGACTCTACTGTTTCTTCGTTTTCTTCGGCTCTTAGCTTTTTTATACAGATAAATAAATCTAAATATAATCAATAAAGCAAATACCGTTAAATACCATTTGTCCAGAATTTTTTGGTATAGTTTAACAGGAGGGACTTCAGATATATCTAATGTAGATACTAAATTTCCAGATCCAATAAGGGTATCATCAAGATAATATTCTACATTTCCCACAATATCACCTTCGGCTAGTGGTGCTGAAATGTTTTCATCAATATGAATTATCCTTTGTACTCTATCAATATCATCTGTTTTTAAAGGATAGATTATATCGTTTCCAATTACTATAGATACATAAGGCAATGTACCGTTTTCAATTTCTATATTATCAATGAACTCATTACTATTACCAACAGCTATCTTATTAAAACTATCAAATCCATAATTAAGTAGTTTATGTGTATCAGCATATACTTCAGTGCCGTTGGCTTTTAGAACAACGGTTATTAGATATTGATCATTTTTTTGAGCCATTGTAACTAAGCAATTTCCCGCATTACTAGTATAGCCTGTTTTTCCACAAACAACACCATCATGTCTAATAGGTATAGATTGATTATCAAGGTTAATACTATCATTACCGTAGAAGAAGGCATTGGTGGAATAGAGATATCTTGGTTCAGTTTTTTTGTTTGTTGGTAATATGGTATGATTACTTTTACTTGAGAATTCTCTAAATACTTCGTTAGACATTGCATATTTTGCAATTAAAGATAAATCATATGCTGTTGTATAATGGTTGTCATCATGTAGTCCATTTGGATTTACGAAATTTGTGTCTAAAGCACCTAGCTCCTTTGCCTTTTCATTCATTCTGTCTATAAATCCATCAATTGAACCATCTACATACTTGGCTAAAGCTAAAGCTGCATCATTTGCTGAAGCAATCATCAAAGCATTGAGTAGGTCCTCGAAGGACATCTCCTCATCATAATCTAAAGCAATATGGCTTCCATTTGTTAGACTGATAACTTCAGGATCTATAGTTACTATATCATCCATTGCATCATATGTGATTGCATGCTCGATAGCTAAAATTGCAGTCATAATCTTAGTAGTACTTGCAGGATATAATCTTTTGTGCATGTTCTTCTCATGTAAGATAGCTCCACTTTCAAAATCAATAAGAATGGCTCCTTCACCACTTAGGCTTAAATCCTCAGCAAAGGTAACACTATATGTATTCAATAAAATCATTATAATCAAAAATAATACAAGTTTTCTTTTCATGTTTCAACCTCCAAAATTTTGTTATATACATTATAGCAGAAATGCTTTCGAATATTAAGAGAAAATAAATATATTTAAAAGAAGGAAATCTTATACATATATAGTATAATTATAAAAAGGACATAAACCAATACTAGTTCACTACTAAAATCTAAGGGGGCAATTATGAGAGATTTCTTAACAAAGAAAGAACTAATAGTTATACTTGTAGTTGTTTTAGTAGTATCAGTATTTACTGGATATAAATTACTATCAAAGAATCTATTGAATAACAATAAGGAAACCCTGGGGTTTTTAGACGAAGATAACATTAATCATCATGGGCTTATTGATTCATTGGAGGATGAAGAGAGTGAAGAAGATACAGTAATTATGGTACATATTAGTGGTCAAGTATATTACCCAGGTCTTATTGAATTGGAATCAGATTCACGGGTAAAGGATGCAGTTGATTTAGCTGGTGGTCTAAAAAAGGAAGCTGATATTGATAGAATCAATCTAGCTAAGAAATTAGAAGATGAAGAGAAAATTTATGTTCCCAAAAAGGGAGAGGATGTTAATATAGAAATCTCATCAATTAGCAATTCTACAACAAGTGATAATAGTAAAATTAACATAAACACATGTACTAAGGATGAGCTTATGAGTCTTCCAGGGGTAGGGGAAGTAACTGCATCAAAAATTATCGATTACAGGAGTGCTAATAAATTCAAGTCAATAGAAGATATTATGAATGTCTCAGGCATAGGAACTAAGAAATACGAAGATTTGAAGGATTTAATCATAGTTAAGTAAAGAGGTGATATAATGGATATTAGACTAACACAATTAGTAAAAGCATCTGGGTGAGCAGCCAAAATCGGTCCCGATATACTGGCGCAGGTCTTGCGTCATCTACCAAAAACAAATGATAAGGATTTATTAGTAGGATTGGGTTCATCAGATGATGCTGCAGTTTACAGAATCAATGATGATATTGCGATAATTCAAACTCTTGATTTTCTAACACCAGTAGTTGATGATCCATATATATTTGGGCAAATAGCTGCAGCTAATTCATTAAGTGATATCTATGCAATGGGGGGAAGACCAAAACTAGCAATGAATATAGTGTGTTTTCCTGATTGCCTGGAACCACAAGTGTTAAATAGAATCTTGGAGGGTGGCTATGATAAAGTAACTGAGGCAGGAGCTCTATTAGTAGGCGGCCATAGTGTATCTGATGATGAGCCAAAATACGGTCTTTCAGTAATAGGATTTGTTCATCCGAATAAGGTCATAACAAATAGCGATGCAAAACCGGGTGATGTGCTTATTCTTACAAAACCATTGGGATTGGGTATTATTAACACTGCAATAAAGGGAAGCATTGTTGATGATACGAGCTATAAAGAGGCTATTAAGATTATGACGACTCTTAATAAATTTGCTATAGAAGCCATAGATAAGGTTGGGAATATTAATAGTATGACAGATGTCACGGGCTTTGGCTTATTAGGTCATGCCTTTGAAATGGCAGAAGGAAGCCAAGTATCCATAATTCTTAGAAGCAATGAAATTCCAATCATAACTAAGGCAATAGATTATGCAAGCATGGGTTTAATACCTGGTGGAGCATATTCAAATAAGAATCATATTGGAGATAATGTAGTGTTCAAAGAAAATGTTTCTAAAGCAATAAGAGATATACTATTTGACCC
>CAZZCQ010000056.1:0-8131 GCA_964652285.1 uncultured Tissierella sp. | reverse complement strand
TTTAGTCTTCCTTCTGCTATTGATCCAAGCTTCTTCTCCCATTGTGCTGTTAATGCTGGAGACTTTAGTTCTTCAGGTACTAGTTCTAATAATTGCTTTCCTTTCCCTGTAATGAGAATATCATTACAATTGCTTTCTATTAGGAAGGTATTAAATAGCTTTTCAATGATGTCCGCCCTAGTGGCAACTGTACCTATTCCGCCTGTTTCTTTAAGTATCTTACCAAGTTCTTTGCTATTAGATTCCATATATTTAGCTGGATTTTCCATTGCTGATAAAAGAGTACCTTCATTGAAATATGCTGGCGCTTTAGTCTTTCCTGATCTTTGATTTATCCTTTCTACTTTTAATACATTGCCTTTCTCTATTAAAGGTAATACTTGATCCTTGATGTCATCTTCGGATTCTTCTTCATCATCATCATCGATACTCGAATAGATCTCCTTCCAGCCTTCTTTGATAATTCTCTTACCCTTGGCAATAAATCTCTCTTCACCAATACTTGCTCTTATGGTTGTCTGCTCATATTCAAATGGATTATAAAGAACGCTTAAGAATCGTTTAACCACTAAATCATATATCTTTTTTTCATTGCTATTGAGCTCTGATAGCTTTACTCTTTCCTCTGTTGGTATTATGGCGTGGTGATCAGTCACCCTTTTATTGTCCACAAAGGATTTGCTTACTCTTATGGGTTGCTTAAGTATTTCACTTGCATATTTACTGTATTGGGAAATGTTGATACTCTTTACCCTATCCTTGAGAGTGTCCACCATATCATCCGATAAGTATCTAGAATCAGTTCTAGGATATGTAAGTATCTTGTGCCTCTCGTAGAGACTTTGCATTATGGATAATGTTTCTTTCGCTGAGAAACCAAAAATCCTATTTGCATCTCTTTGGAGTTCTGTTAAGTCATATAACCCTTTCGAATATGTCTTTTTATGGTTTTTATTTACCTCTATTACATTTAAAGCCTTACCCTTTATTGTAGCTATAATTCTATCTATATTTTCTTTGTTAAAAGATCTTGTATTGTTATTCTTATCTTGCCATATGAATCTTAAATCCTTGATTTCTAATTCTATTCCATAATAATCCCTTGGTTTAAAATTCTTTATTTCCTCTTCCCTTTGTGCAATTATAGCTAAGGTAGGTGTTTGGACTCTACCACAGGATAATTGAGAGTTGTATTTAACTGTAAGCGCTCTTGTGGCATTGATTCCTACTATCCAGTCTGCTTCAGCCCTTCCTTGAGCTGATTGGTACAAATTCTCATATTTTCTGCCGTCTTTAAGATTGTTGAAACCTTCTTTGATTGCCTTGTCTGTTACGGATGAAATCCACAGTCTTTGAATTGGTTTTTTTATATTTGCTTTTTCTATTATCCAACGGGCAACTAATTCTCCTTCTCTCCCTGCATCTGTTGCAATAATTATATTATCCACATCTTTTCTATTCATTAAATCCTTAACTTTATAAAATTGGTTTGATGTTTCTTTGATTACTACCAACTTTGATTCATTAGGGAGCATGGGCAAATCTTCCATGTTCCATGTTCTATATTTTTTATTGTACTCTTCTGGGTCAGCAAGAGTCACTAAATGTCCTAATGCCCAGGTTACAATATATTTATTTCCTTCTATAAATCCGTTACCACTTTGCTTGCAATTCAATACTCTAGCTATATCCCTAGCTACGGATGGTTTTTCAGCTAAAACTAAGCTCTTCATATAAACATCCTTCCCTCCTAATTGATCTAGCTCTTTAGATTATATCATATTTACTAAAAAAACCTAGGATTTGGTCCATACCATATTCCCAGGTCAAAAAACATCTACCACTTTTTCACTTATTTATTATTTCAAGTCCCTATTTCTCTTTCTAATTATTTCTGATTGTTTTTTGAAAATGAAGGCCATAAGCTTTTCATTTATTTCTTCCAACTTTACACCATAAAGATAATGAAATTTAGCTTTCTTTTTGTCTGCTCTTATTATATATCCAGATAGTTCTATCCTATAACCCATATCCTCAGTAACAATGTCAATCTTATCTCCTATTTTGTGCTCTTTGTTAGATAAAAAAGCTAGCCCTCCAGCACTCAAATCCTTGTATCGTCCCTTAATTTTTTGATTATCAAAATAATATACCATATCCTCGCCATAAGGTAATCTAAAGGATTTTCTACTATTTGCATTTTTTGCTTTAGAATCACAGGATAGAGTAATTAAATATACCAAATTGCTTTTTTCAAAGCCTAACATTTCACATGACCACTTTTTATATTGCCCATCTTTTTTATAATATACTTTTGCACCTTCTATATCCCTTAGTCCTATAATATACTCTGGTACTACAGCTTTTAATACATACTCCTTTGCGCTGTCAACTTTTGTGTTGAATTCTATTTTCTCCCCGATTGCCTTGTGAAAAAGCTGTATTTCTATAAAATCATCGAAGGATAATTCATTTATATACATATCATCATCCCTTATACTATTCTTGCTTCACCCTTATATATTTGACCCGTTGCACTATCTACTGTCACTATATCCCCATCTTTTAAGATACTTGTTGCTCCCTCTACTCCAACTATGGTAGGTTTATCAAGATTTAATCCAACTATGGCTCCATGGGATGTCAAACCACCATGTTCTGTAATAATTGCACCTGCTCTTTCCATAAACTTAACCATATCTCTATTTGAATCTACACAGACCAGAATATTTCCATCATCAAATAAGGAAAGAAGTTTTGCTTGAGTGGTTGCTACCAGTACTTTCCCTGAAACTGATTTGCTTCCAATCCCTGTTCCAGTTAATAAGACCTTGCCTATTGTATGTACTTTGATAAGGTTAGTTGAACCAGATAACCCAGCTGGTATGCCTGCTGTAATGACTACTAAATCTCCTTCTTTTGCATAACCACTGCATATTGCTGCCTCTACAGAATTTGATATTACACCATCTGTTGATTCACTATCTGGCGCTAATACTGGATATACTCCCCATTCTAATGCTAATTTTCTCATTACCCTATGTGTAGTTGTCACTGCAATAATCGGTGCTTTTGGCCTAAATTTAGATATAGCCTTTGAGGTGTACCCTGATGATGTAGCTGTAATTATTGCTGTTGCTTCTAAATCTTGAGCTGTAGTACATGTTGCTCTACCGATAGCATTTGTTGTAGTTATTTCAGTTTTGATAGACTTAGATCTAAGTAATTCTGGGTAATCCATAGCCTCTTCTGTTGTTACAGCTATCTTGTACATGGTTTTTATCGATTCTATAGGATGTTTTCCTGCTGCTGTTTCTCCAGATAACATTATGGCTGTAGTTCCATCTAATATTGCATTTGCAACATCTGTTACCTCTGCCCTAGTAGGTCTTGGATTTCTTATCATTGAATCCAACATCTGAGTAGCTGTAATCACTGGTTTCCCTGCTATATTACATTTTTTAATCATTTCTTTCTGAACTATTGGCATGGTTTCGGTTTCAATTGCTACTCCTAAGTCTCCTCTTGCAATCATGATTCCATCAGAAAGCATAATAATCTCATCTAGATTGTCTACCCCTTGTTGATTTTCAATCTTAGAAATTATATCTATGTGATAACCATTGTTTTCTTCTAAGACCTTTCTTATTTCGGTTACATCCTCTCCTTTTCTAATGAAAGATGCGGCAATAAAATCCATTCCATTTTCAATTCCAAACAATATGTCATCTATATCCTTCTGAGTTATTACAGGAAGATTAATCTTTACATTAGGTACATTTACTCCTTTACGGTCTTTCAATACACCCTTATTTAAAGCTATACATTTAATATCTGTACCATCTATTATCTCTAGAACCTTTAATTCTACTAAGCCATCATCAATCGAAATTATAGAGCCCTCCTTAACATCATTAGGGAGTCCTTCATATGACACACTTACAATCCTTTCATCACCAACAAGGTCTCTATTTGTTAGGACAAATATGTTCCCTTGTTCTAAATCAATTGAGCCATTCTTAAATTTCCCCAACCTAATTTCTGGACCCTTTGTATCAAGCATAATTGCTATTGGAAGTTCAAGTTCTTTTCTGACCTTCTTTATTCGATTTATTCTCATCTTATGCTCTTCATGAGTTCCATGAGAAAAGTTTAATCTACATACATTTAGCCCATTCAAAAACAGTTCTCTTAGTATCTCTTCCGACTCTGATGCAGGTCCTATGGTAGCAATAATCTTTGTTTTTTTCATTTGATTGCCTCCTAAATTGAGAGTATTTGTGCTGTATTATACATATCTATTCTAAATTCTTTCTTTACACTCAATGCTTCTTCTATATCCAGATCTATGATTTTATTACATTTATATCCCAATGCTCTGCCAGATTTACCTTCTAATAAAAGCTCAACAGATTTTCTTCCCATTTCACTTGCCATAAGTCTATCAAATGTAGTTGGTGTACCACCTCTTTGGATATGCCCTAATATTGTCACCCTGATATCTATTCCCGTTTTAGATTTTATTTCCTTTGATATATCATATGCATCTCCGACTCCTTCAGCTAAGATAATCAGATGATGTAATTTACCTCTGTTTACACCATTGATTAACTTCTCACAAATACCACCAATATCTAATTCTACCTCTGGAACAATAATGCTCTCACCACCACCAGCAAGTCCTGCGAAGAGAGCTATATCCCCACACTTTCTACCCATAACCTCAACTATATTTGCCCGTCCATGGGATGTAGAAGTATCTCTGAGTTTGCTTATTGCCTCAACAACTGTTTCTACCGCAGTCAGAAATCCTATAGTAAAGTCAGTATATCCTAAATCATTGTCGATAGTACATGGGATTCCTATAGTAGGGATTCCTGCATCAGATAATTCTCTAGCTCCTCTTAATGTGCCATCTCCACCTAAGACTATAAGGCCATCAATTTTAAATATATCAATTACATTTAATGCTTTATTGAAACCAGCTTCTGTTTGAAATTCATCAGATCTACTGCTTCGAAGCATAGTTCCACCTCTATGTATAATATCAGCTACAGACGATAGATTCATATCATCTATATCTCCATTTATTAGCCCGTGATATCCTTCCTTGATACCCATCATCCTAACACCATAATATATACCAGTTCTAATAACTGCCCTTATAGCAGCATTCATTCCTGGTGCATCTCCCCCACTTGTAAGTATAGCTATGGTTTTCACATAATCCCTCCACTTGCTTATCTAAGCACTAAATAATTTCTAATTCTAACAATAAAAATTGAATCTCTTCTGCTTCAGAAAGTGGTACCATTATTTCGTATAATTCCTCGTCTCCTTCTTTTGCAAAATATTTCGATTTTACTAAATAGCCTTCTGACAAAAGCCTCTCTTTTATCGTCTGAGCCCAATCATATCCAGAAGCTACATAAACAGTAGTCCACATTTGGAATCCCCCCTAAACCCCATAAATATCAGGAAATAACTACATTATCTTCTCCCAACAGACTCTTTAAGTCTTTTATAATGTTTTCATTCTCATGATTTATCCATAGAGATCTATCTGCCACTAAGGTTTGATTTGTATTTTCTAAATAAATATATACAGGCGTATCACCAGTATCTTTCTTTAAAATTGAATTTATACTATCAAAAACGCCATAATCATCATTGCTTATCTGTATATATAGTTTGTTTAACTTATACTTATTCAATGGCATTATCTTTTCACAGATAATTTTAGCCTCTTCAACTTCTGATAGGTTGAGTCTTCCTTCTATAACAATCAATTCGTTTTCATCTAGAACACAATGATAGTTTTGATATGTCTTTGGAAATATTATACATTCTATGGATCCATAAAAATCCTCCAGAGTAATAAACGCCATCATATTATTGTTCTTGGTGATCTTGTTCTTTTTCTCCACAACAATACCACCAATCTTAACCCTTTGCCCATCCCTAATATTTACAACTTCACTGCTATTGTTTTCTTGCCAAGAATTTATCTCTGATGTAGATATATTTGATATCTTCTTTAACTCCTTCTCATAAGGAGCTAAAGGATGACCAGATACATATATACCCAAGGTCTCCTTCTCCATTTCAAGTAATATCTTTTGTGGAAATTCTTTTAAATCTGGCAAGTTATCCTTATTTTCCACGACATCTAACTTATCAAATATTGAAAACTGCCCTTTAATATTTCTTTTCCTATCCGCATGAATCCCATCTATGGTCTTGTCAAATATAGCTAATAGTTGAGCTCTATTCGCTCCTAAACTATCCATAGAACCACATTTTATCAGGCTTTCCATTGCTCTTTTATTCATTGCATTAGAATCAACCTTCTCTATTCTTTCAACCAAATCTGTAAAGCTTGTAAACCTGCCATCTTTTCGAGCCTTTACAATAGCACTTATAAGATTCCAACCTACATTTTTAACTGCAGTCAATCCAAATCTTATCTTACCATCTGTCACTATGAACTTGTGGGATGATTCGTTAATATCTGGTGGCAATACCTCTATCCCTAATCGTTTGCACTCCTGAATATACAATGATACTGTACTAGTATTATTCATAACTGATGAAATTTGTGCTGCCATAAATTCTACTGGATAATAGTACTTTAGCCATGCAGTCCTATAAGCTATAACAGCATAAGCAGCTGAATGAGATTTATTAAATGCATAGTTTGCAAAATCTATCATCAAATCATATATCCTATTGGCTGATTTCTCATCTACACCATTTCTAATTGCACCTTTTATTAATACATTGCCATCCCCATCAACTTGACCAAAGATGAAGTTCTTCCGCTCTTCTTCCATTATATCCATCTTTTTCTTACCCATAGCTCGTCGGACTAAATCAGCTCGACCCATTGAGAAACCACCAATATCTCTAACTATCTGCATAACCTGCTCTTGATAGACTATACAACCATATGTAACATTGAGTATAGGCTCAAGCTTTGGATTAATATATTTTATTTTCCTTGGATCATGTTTACATTCCACAAATGTTGGTATCTGGTTCATAGGTCCAGGTCTAAACAAGGAATTGGCCGCTATTAAATCTTCAAATATATTTGGTTCTAATTCCTTCAAAAATGCCCTCATTCCAGGACTTTCAAATTGAAATATTCCAAGAGTTTCAGCTTTGGAAAACATACTGTAAATTGAAGAATCATCATAACTAATCTCATTAAAATCAATTTTTATACTATGGTTTTCCTCTACTAGATTGACTGCATCCCTAATTACTGTAAGGGTCCTTAAACCCAAAAAATCCATCTTAAGTAAACCTAATTCTTCTAATTCAATCATATTAAACTGGGTGGTTATCGAGTCACCGTTTCTCAGTAAAGGCACATAATTGGTAATCGGTTCTTTAGATATTACTACACCAGCTGCATGAGTAGATGTATGCCTTGGCAATCCTTCTACCTTTATTGCATAATCTATAAGCATCCGTATTTGCTCATTGTTCTCATATTCATCTCTTAAGGTAGAATTTATTTCTAAGGCCTTTTCTATTGTCATACCAATCTCTGTAGGAATCTGCTTAGCAACAAAATCCACTTCCCCATAAGGCATATTTATTGCTCTACCTACATCTCTAATAGCACCTCTTGCGGCCATGGTACCAAAGGTAACAATTTGGGCTACTCTATCAGCTCCATACTTGTCAATAAGATGCAAAGGATCTGGAGAGTTACCTAAAGATTTAGACATTTTCCTGCCCAGTTTATCACGTACAATACCCGTAAAATAAACATTTTTAAAAGGCATTTGTCCTTCATACTCATACCCTGCCATAATCATTCGGGCTACCCAAAAGAAAATGATATCAGGTCCTGTTACTAAGTCGCTCGTTGGATAGTAATACTTTAATTCTTCATTTTCAGGGTTACGTATTCCATCAAACAAAGAAATTGGCCACAACCAAGAAGAGAACCAAGTATCTAAACAATCCTCATCCTGACGCAAATCTGCTTTTGTCAGCTCTGCGTTACCTGTTTTTTTCTTTGCCAACTCTAAAGCCTCATCTTCACTCTCCGCAACAACATACCCCCCCTCAGGTAAGAAATAGGCTGGTATGCGATGTCCCCACCACAATTGCCTAC
>CAZZCQ010000055.1:0-8166 GCA_964652285.1 uncultured Tissierella sp. | reverse complement strand
AAACTCCCCTTTCGGTGGCTGGCTACCATTTTACAGGCCCTATAGCTTTGCGTCCCTACCTTTCGATAAGTTTGCCTTTGTCGTTTGACAGTTTTCTATAATTTGTTTGTAAATTTCTATGGAATTATTGATATAGATATATTACTATACTTTGACAAAAAAAACAAGAGAAAAATAAAATTTATATGTTTTCTTTCTAGGGAATTTAAATATATGTGATGCGACTTCTGATTGTCTAAAATATAACTTTTATTTAATCCTGTAGATGGTCTGGTATAATATAAGTAATAGAATAAATCCTAATTGATAGGAGGGATCTAATGAAGGAAAAGATTATGAGTATATTGTCGGTTTTTACATCCCTATTTGCTACTCTTTGCTGAACTGGTGGCTTGATATTAGCGCCTCTAGGTCTAGGGGCCTTAGGTAGTGCTTATTTTGCAAATATGGGTAGATTTAAACCATTATTTACAGTTATTACTGTTGCTTTGTTATATTGGTCATTTACCATAATATATAATAAAGATAGAAAATCTAGTATGGTTACAAAGATAATATTTTGGATATCTGCTATCTTGTCTTTAATAATACTATATCTACCAGTAACTTTAGCTTAATATAAAACTACAAAAAGGAGTTATAGTTTAAAAAACTATAACTCCTTTCATATTAAAGATTTATTCTTTCTCAGCTTTTGCTTCTTCAATAATTTTTTCTGCAATATTAGATGGAACTTCTTCATACCTTACAAATTCCATTGTGAAGCTTCCTCTAGCTTGAGTCATACTCCTTAAGTCTATTGCATATTCAAACATCTCTGCATGTGGCGCTTCACCTATAACAACTTGAGATCCATCCTCTTGTTGTTCCATTCCTAGGATTCTTCCCCTACGCTTATTCATATCTCCCATAATATCTCCCATGTATTCATCAGGGATATTTACTTCTACCTTAACTATAGGCTCCAACAATATTGGTTTAGCTTGTTCCATCCCTTTTTTGAATGCTAATGAAGCAGCTATTTTAAATGCCATTTCATTGGAGTCAACTGGATGGTATGAACCATCAAATAATGTAGCCTTTAAATTTACAACAGGGTATCCTGCTAATACACCGCTATCAAGTGAATCTCTTATTCCCTTTTCTACTGCAGGGAAGTAGTTTCTTGGTACGGAACCACCAAATACCTCTTCTTCAAATTCAAATTCTTCAGTTGTAGGTTCAAACCTTATATGAACATCCCCATATTGACCAGCTCCACCAGATTGTTTTTTGTGTTTTCCTTGTACTGATGCTGTTCCTTTTATGGTTTCCCTATATGCTATCTTTGGATTGGATAATACAATATCAACACCATAGTTATTCTTTAATTTCTCAGTAATAACCGCTAATTGCATATTTCCTTGACCACCAATCAATAACTGTTTGGTCTCATTGTTTCTCTCTAATGAAAAAGTAGGGTCTTCTTCCGTAAGTCTTTGTAATGAAGTGCCAATTTTTTCTTCATCACCCTTTGCCTTAGGTTCAACACAGAGGAATAATGTTGGTTGTGGATAGGATATCCTATCAAATGTGATAAGATTATTCTTATCGCATAATGTATCTCCAGTTTGGGTATATTGTAACTTTGAAGTAGCACCAATATCACCTGCTTGAATCTCATTTACTTCTATCTGTGTCTTTCCTCTTAATACAAATAACCCACCTAGTTTTTCTGATTTCTCTTTATTTGGATTATATACATCTACATCTTTAGTTAACTTCCCAGATACTACCTTAAATAATGATAATTTACCTACAAAAGGATCAGCTATTGTCTTAAATACAATTGCAGAGAATGGCTTATTTACATCTATCTCTCTTTCTACTTCTTCACCATTTACATAGCCCTTAGCACTAGCTACATCCAATGGTGAAGGAATATATCTTTCAATGACACTAAGTAAATAATCTATGCCTATATTTTTATCAGCTGAACCTATAAATACCGGAACCAACTCACCATTAGCTACTTGTATTCCAATACCTTTGGCAATTTCTTCTGTAGTAAATTCCTCTCCAGAGAAATACTTTTCTAATAATTCATCATCTGATTCAGCTACAATTTCCATCATACTGTCCCTAATGTCTACAATAGCTTCCTTTTCCTCATCAAATAATGGTATTTCTTCCCTAACTCCATCTTTATATTTGTAAGCTACTTCATCTCTTACATTTACAAAGCCTTTGAATTTTTCTGCTTCTCCAATAGGTAAGGCAAATGGAAATACCTTATTTCCAAATTGCGCTTTTAAATCATCAATTAATTTATCAAAATTTATATTTTCCTTATCCATTTTATTGATAAATATAAATCTTGGTCTTCTATGCTTCTCCAATAATTTCCAAGCCTTCTCAGTCCCTACTTCAATTCCTGATGATGCATCTATGACCAAAATAGCACCTTCACTTGCTCTTAAAGCGCCATATGTTTCGCCAACAAAATCAAAATAACCAGGTGTATCTAATATATTGTACTTAACATTATTCCACTCAACAGGTATAGATGTTGTACTGATGGAAACCTTACGATTAATTTCCTCCTTGCTGAAATCTGAAACCGTATTCCCATCCTCTACTCTACCTTGTCTTTTTGTTACTCCGGTAATATTGAGTATTGATTCTGTCAATGTTGTCTTTCCGCTACCACTGTGCCCTAATAAGGCCACATTCCTAATTTTATCTGCTTGGTATGTTTTCATAATATTGCCCCCTTGACCAGTATAATTATTTATATAAAAGATTTTACTTATTATTTAAAACCTTTTTTATCATGTTTTGTTGGGTTTTACTGCTTAAAGGTAAGTGCATAGTTAAGATTATATCATGAAATGACTCAATATCATAGTAATTTTTTAAAGTCCTCCCTATTAGTAATCTCAGTATATCTTCCTATATTCGTTTCAAAAGTAATCACATGAAATCTTTCTACTAATGTTTTTCTTGCCTTACAATGAATAATAAAAGCATCTCTGTCTATATCTATATCCATTGTTTTTGATTCTATCCCATCAATTATTACTCTTATTCTTTGAATTTCCTCATACCTATCTTCGAAATCGATTGTAAGCATATCATGAGAATATCCGATATTTGCTCTAATTGAATTAGATTTATAATTCCCATTTTCTTGGGCTTTATCTAAGACTCTAAGTATATTCTTACCTAAAATCTTCTCAATATCACTTTCGACATATCCTCTACTGATTAATTCATCTGTTATTTTGTACATTTGGGAAGCATCCTTTAAGTCAACAAGCATCTGTGCACCATCAAAATCCGAACCTAACCCTACATAATCAATCCCTATTAGATTTACTATATAGTCTATATGATCTGCAAAATCACTTACATCTACCCGCTCTTTATCTGACAAAAATCCTGGATATAATACTACACCAACTACCCCACCATTCTTTTTAATTGCTATCAATTGATCATCTTTCAGATTTCTTTGATGGTTCCTAAGATTATATACTCCCGAATGGGATGCTATCACAGGAGAGTTAGTAATATTTATTATGTCCCAAAAGGTTTCTTCTGATAAGTGAGATACATCTATCAATATCCCAAGTTTATTCATTTCCTTTATGACACTTTCACCTAACTTAGTCAATCCACCGTATGAAGGAGTCTTTTCATCATCTCCATATACTCTATTACATCCTTCTCCTATAGAATTTGAATAATTCCATGTTGGAGCTATGACCCTAATGCCTAAATCATGAAATTGTTTTAATAGTTCGATGTGATTGGATTCATTGATTGCATAAGCTCCTTCAATAGTTGCTACTGCTGCAATCTTATTATCCTTAACTGCTCTAAATATTTCATCCACAGAAGTTGTTATTCGAAATGAATCTGGATTCTCTTTTGCTGTAAAGTATAGTGCATTGATTAAGGATAGATTTCTGCTCAAGCTCTTGCAAGTATCCCCATAATACCCAGAAGTAAAGGATGCAAAAAAAGCTACATTCATTCTACCTTCCTTTAGTTTTGGTATATCAATATGTAAATCCGTTACTTCTCCTATATTAATAATAGGTTGCCAGGTTTCATCATCAATGATTCTTGACATGGTATCATTATGCCCATCCACCACAATATAATTATGTATACACTTATTCAATTTGTCACCTCGCCAGCCTATGGTTTAGATACAAAAGCATTGCCTTTTATATAAAATCTCAATAGATAGTCCTTGCCTTTTTCTGCATAATCAATGTTGATTCTTTTAGTCTTAACAATGTTTTCACTAGAAATTGAATCTCCATCTTCCACCCATATATGAGGAGAGCTAGCTAAATCCTCTCCATAGAACTCATCCTTGGTAATCCCATATGCCATCACTAATTTTGCAGGTCCATTAGTTAGGTTTATAATCTCTTTCTTCTTGATTTCAGATTTGTGTGGCCTTTTATATCTATTTTCATACATCATCTCTATGCCTTTTATTGGTTCTATAGCTCTTATAAGGACAGCACCATGAACTCCTTTTTCTTCAGTCACTATATTAAACAACTGATACATCCCATATATATTATAAATGTATATATGACCCCCTGCCTCATCAATTATCCTTGTTCTATCTGTTAGCCCTTTATTAAAGTGTGCACCTTCATCATGTTTATTTATATATGCTTCTGTTTCTACGATAATTCCTTTATACACAACTTCCCTGTCTCTTAACACAAGAGTTTTCCCCAGTAATTCTTTAGCTACTAATATAGTGTTTCTTGTGTAAAATTCTCTACCTAGTCTCATTTATTTCTCCTTATCAGATGTGATGTATCCTCTTCCACAATAAACTGTAATTTTTCTCCATCATATTCACATATGTTAAGTGCTGTACCTATTTGTACTTGGATTTTATATAGTTCTTCTATTGGTATTCCCTTAATTAATGATGTCAATACCTTTATTATTACACCATGGCTAACTAATAGAATATTCTCTGCTTCATTTGATAATATTAAATCCAATGCCCTTCCTACTCTGATGTAGAGCTCTTCAAATGATTCACCATCAACAGGTTTATATAGATGGGGTCTATTTAAATATATATCAAATTCTTCAAAATATTCTTCCTTGACTTTGTTAAATTCCATTCCTTCCCAGACACCGAATTCTATTTCCTTCAAATCATCAAGAATCCTTATCTCCGTATCCTTATCTCCTCTAATCAACTTTGTAGTATCCAAGGCCCTTTGCAAGGGGCTACTATAAATAAAGTCAAAACTAACATCTTTTAATCTATTGGATAATTTCATAGCACTTTCTATACCATTTCTTGTCAAATCAGAATTTCCCCATCCTTGGAGTCTTCCACTCACATTCCATTCTGTTTGTCCATGTCTTGTAAAATATAATTTCATCTCTATCTCCTTTTGATTATCACATTCCACTTAAATCTTTGTTCCACATTTAGGGCAATATTCATATTCTGGATCTATCTTGTAGTTACAGCTAGGGCAATGTCTTTCTCTATTATAATTTACATTTATAAGATGTAAATCTGACTCCTGTATCACGATATTTTCTCCTCTTTCTATCCTTCTACCTAAATCAGTGTCTATAATATATAGACTCTTGCAACAGGAGGTTCTTATATAATACTTTTTGTTCCATTTAAAAATTGGGATAAAGAACAAAGAAAAGAATGTATATGTCATAAATACCTCATACCTCCCATATGAACCACAAGAAGGACAAATGATGGTCTGTGTAAAATCCAATTCCTTTTCTTTATTAGATACACCAAAAATAAAAAACATAAGCTCTCTCCTTAATTCCCTTTAAAATTACATAAACTCCCTGCAAGGAATACACCTTGCTCCTTTTCTATCAAGGATAATACCCAAATCTTTAATCTTCTTATTTGCTATTATTATCACCTATCTATGAATTATATATATTCTACCATATATTTTCTATAAGGTTTATCTATTAAATTGAATTTCATGATTTGATATTGGTTTTGGATAATGATAGAATTATTTATACTCATTATATTTCCAAGGAGATACTTATGTTATATTCAAAAACTAAAGAAGCTATTTTTGTAAATAGACCAAATCGGTTTATCGCATATGTGCTTATAGATGGTAAAGAAGAAATTGTTCATGTAAGAAATACTGGTAGATGCCGAGAATTGCTTATTCCTGGTGTAAGGGTAATATTGGATGATTGTTCAAACAATCCAAATAGAAAGACAAGATACTCCCTTATCGCTGTATATAAAGGGGATATGCTAGTAAATATGGACTCCCAAGTCCCAAATCTGGTTGTTTATGACTCACTAATATCCAATAAGATAGAAGGCTTGGAAAATTTAAATCTCGTAAAAAGAGAAGTTACTTATGAAAAGTCTAGATTTGATCTATACTTTGAATCTGATAGTCATAAAGGCTTTATAGAGGTAAAGGGTGTCACTTTAGAGGAAGATTCTATAGCTAGATTTCCTGATGCTCCTACATTAAGAGGGACAAAGCATGTCTTAGAGATGATTGAAGCAGTAGACGAAGGATATATAGGTATTATATTTTTCTTGATACAGATGAGAGGCCCTAAAGAATTTAGACTAAATTGGGAGATGGACAAATCCTTTTCAGAAGCTGTCAAATTAGCAAGTAAAAAGGGTGTCCAAATAATGGCATACGATTCTATTGTTTCTGAAAACTCTATTGAATTAGGAGAAGCAATTATGATAAATCTAGAATAGAAGATCTTTTCCTCCTAAATAAAATTATATTATAAGTATGATTGAATAATCTAAGACACCAATAATGGTGTCTTAGATTGATGACTAATAGCGAAGTACAGCTGCAAGGGTCTCTTCATTTGGTATTTGATTACTATCAAGAGCAAATACCTTTCCTCCTCTGGATAGTGTTAATAAAGATACATATTCAACTAAATCCTCCGCACCAATACTACCTTCCTCTTTTCTTTCCAAGATATTTTTATCATGGTTGAAGTTTCCCCACTCACTGGCATCCTTATCTATAAATAATGACTCTATTTGACCATTAAATGCAGCAGGTATTATTTTATCTAAACTACTTAAAATAAGATTGTTTCTTTGACCTAAAAATTGATTATACTTATTCTTTGCAATTTCTTGGTCTTCTTGGAATATCGGTTCAACTATTTCCCAAGCTTGCTTATGCAGTTCTTTGGATGACAGGATCTCTA
The DNA here is from genome assembly GCA_964652285.1 of uncultured Tissierella sp. Taxonomy (GTDB): domain Bacteria; phylum Bacillota; class Clostridia; order Tissierellales; family Tissierellaceae; genus JAAYTL01. The sequence continues at coordinate 933 of CAZZCQ010000055.1, read as the reverse complement.
CATTCCCACCGATAAAATCCTCTACAATATTTGGGTAATTTGATTTCTCTCTATAGATAGGAATCAAGTATTCTACGCCTGCAAGTACTAAAGGACTTTTTTCTTCTCCTTCATGGAAATTCATTAAAGCCTCATCTATGGCACGAAAGTATCTGGTCAATTCATTTCTTTCGTAGTCATTTTCGTTATTCTGAGATTGAGTGGCTTTATTATATACTAATTCATTACTTCCTGTTCTTAAAGAGGTACGAGTATCTGAATCTTCATAATCATCTTCTACTTGCATATCAAGCATACTGCTTGGTGCACCTTCTAGTTCCATTTCTAGAACATTTTGTCTGGTACATATAAAGAATCTTACTGCATTTTTACTTAGTGCTAAAATATTGAATTGTCCGTTACCTGTGAATAAAGGTAGAAGAGGTTTTATATAGATCTTGTTTGATATTGTGACAGATTCTTTGAATTCAAATGGAATTCTAAAATATGCTATTTCATTATCATATATAAAAAGAGCTAACCCATCACTTTGATGTTGCCAGAATTTTGTATCTGGAATAAGCTGAGTAGCTGGTTTTAGAAATATTTCTACATCTTCTTTTCTCCATTCCATATCATAAAGATATGCTTCAGCCTTTCTCAATAACTGCTTGAATCTTACTGGATTCTGTCTAATATCAACACCACTCCTATATGTGGGTAAATAAATAGATATAAAAGTACTCTCACCTTTATTGATTAGTTTAACTATATCTTTTATAGTTATAATCTCCATAAACATTCTCCTTTTTAATTAAACTTAATTCTTTTCTATTTAGACAATAGTTTTGAAGTGTTAATTAACTTATAGAAAATATTTATAATTTTAATTTACCCATAAAAAATTGATATATGAAGGTATATAAAGTAAAATATATTAATTTTTTTCAAGTG
>CAZZCQ010000054.1:7764-8239 GCA_964652285.1 uncultured Tissierella sp. | reverse complement strand
ATCCTATTATCAGTATTGGCACTACTAATAGTACTTGGGTCAATATAATTATATGTTTAACTACTGACTCTATTCTATCAGTCCGCTTTGCTCCTAAGTATCTAGCAACCATGGCAGTTGCTCCTACATTTAATGATTGAACAAGAGATAATCCTAGAAATACCAGCTGATTTGTGACTCCTACTGCTGCAATACCCGCTACTTGAGTCGCTTCACTCCCATAGTTCCCTAGCATAATCATATCTATCATTCCAAATAGAGTACCCAATAAAAGCTCAATAAATACAGGACCAGTCAATTTCCCAATCTCTTTTCTTATGCCTTTAACCTCATAGATACCTTCACCCATATGAATTTCTCCTACTGTCATAATTTATTTCGAAACTCTAAATATTATAGCATATTAATAATAATAAATAAAGAGAGGCTAGAGCCTCTCATAAGAATTATTTTCCCTGAATATATTCATCTATTG
>CAZZCQ010000054.1:7368-7754 GCA_964652285.1 uncultured Tissierella sp. | reverse complement strand
TGCAGCCATGGCTAGTATAACGGTAGCAGAGCCCGTGACATTGTCTCCACCTGCAAAGATTGCCTCTCTTGTTGTTTGTCCCTTTTCGTCTAATGTAATAATCCTATTTCTATTATCCGAGTCTAATCCCTCTGTGGTTCTTGGAATCAATGGATTAGGTGATGTTCCTAACGCCATTATGACTGTTTCTACCTGGAAATCATACTCTGAACCCTCTATTTGTATAGGTCTTCTTCTTCCTGACTCATCATCTTCTCCAAGCTCCATCTTAATACATCTGATTCCCTTAACCCAGCCCTTTTTATCAGCTAATATCTCTACAGGATTGGACAAAAAGTCAAAGACTATTCCTTCTTCCATTGCATTTTCAACTTCTTCAACCCTGG
>CAZZCQ010000054.1:0-7358 GCA_964652285.1 uncultured Tissierella sp. | reverse complement strand
GGCAGGTAGTTCTGACTCTGTTCTTCTATAGATGATATGGACATTAGCTCCTAGTCTCTTAGCTGTCCTTGCTGCATCCATAGCTACATTTCCTCCACCAATTACTGCAACTCTTTGCCCTACTTTTATTGGTGTATCTGTATCATCCATATAGGCTTTCATGAGATTATTTCTTGTTAAGAACTCATTTGCTGAGTATACCCCATTTGTGTTTTCTCCTGGGATATTCATGAATATTGGTAATCCAGCACCCGAGCCTATGAATATTGCTTGATATCCCTCTTCAAATATCTCTTCTACTGTAATAGTTCTTCCAACTATAACATTAGTTTCTATATCTACACCTAAGTCCTTTAGGTTGTTGATTTCTACATTAACTATTGAATCTTTAGGTAGTCTAAACTCTGGAATTCCATATACCAATACTCCTCCAGGTTCATGTAAAGCTTCAAATATCTTTACCTTGTAACCTTTCTTTGCCAATTCACCTGCACAGGTAATTCCAGCTGGACCTGAACCTATCACCGCTACTTTATGACCATTTTCTTCCTGTACTCTACCTAATCTTAGCCCATTTTCTATAGCCCAATCAGCTGCAAATCTCTCCAATTTACCTATAGCTATTGAATCCCCCTTTTTACCTAGAATACAAGTTCTCTCACATTGATCCTCTTGAGGACATACTCTACCGCACACTGCAGGCAAGGCTGAATAATCTGCTAAGATTTGTGCTGCTTCTTTGAAATTCTCATGTGCTATTTCATTTATAAATGCGGGGATATCTATACTAACGGGACATAAGGGTACACATGTGGGATTTTTGCATTGTATACATCTCTTGGCCTCTTGGATTGCCTCTTCTCTTGTGTAGCCTAGACATACTTCATCAAAGTTATCTACCCTCTTATCAGGGTCTTGGTAGCTAATTGGGGTTTTTGTGAATTTAGACATCAATCATACCTCCTGTTAGCTCACAATATTCATGGTCTTTTCGAATCTCTTCTTCCTTATATTGAGCTGACCTTCGAAGTGCTTCATCCCAATCCACTAAATGTGCATCAAATTCTGGGCCATCTACACATGCAAATTTGGTCTCTCCTCCTACGGTGACCCGACAAGCACCACACATACCTGTACCATCTACCATGATTGGATTCAAGGAAACTATACTTGGTATGCCTAATTTCTTAGTTGTTAAGGAGGTAAACTTCATCATTATCATAGGCCCTATGATTATACATAAATCATATTTCATACCTTGATTGATAACCAATTCTTCTATACCACTATTTACAAAGCCATGAAAACCATAGCTTCCATCATCTGTTGCTATGAAGAGGTTTTCAGTAATGCTCAAAAATTTGTCCTCTAATATTACATACTCCTTACTCTTGGAGCCTGTTAATATATCAAATTCAATCCCTCTTTCCTTTAGCCATTTAGCTTGTGGTACTATAGGTGCCACCCCTACTCCACCACCAGCGAATAGTATTCTTTTCTTCTTAAGTTCTTCTATATCTTCATTTACAAATTCTGAAGGCTTACCCAAAGGACCTACAAGATCCTTAATGTATTCGCCAACTTCTTTTGCAGCTAATTTCTTTGTTGATGTTCCTACAGCTTGTGTAACTATGGTTACTGTACCTTTATTTAAATCAGAATCACAGATAGTTAGAGGTACTCTCTCCCCCTTCTTGTCAACTATAATTATTACAAATTGACCTGGTAATGCAGCCTTAGCCACTCTGGGAGCCAATATATCCATTGAATATATACTTGGGGCTAGTAATTCTTTATTGATTATTTCATACAAATAAATCCCTCCCATCATTTATTTGAATTTCCTACATCTTTAAAAAAAGTGTATCATATTTCATGACTATAAACAATATAGAAAAAACTAGCTCACACTACTGTAATAAAGAGGTGTGAGCATTTTTTTCTATTCTACACTATACATCTTTTCTGTAACAATCTTTTCAATTGATTTTATCTTTTCCTTGGCTTTTTCATCATTCTTGTCCTTTGAATAGATATACAATTTTATCTTTGGTTCTGTGCCTGATGGCCTAATAGCATACCACGAACCATCATCTAAGTAATATTTCAATACATTACTCTTTGCATTTCCTGTTTCATCATGGAGATAATCTATTGTCTTTTCTAGATTCATATCATCTATACTATTTAATGGACTGGCTCTAAAGTGCTCCATCATCCTTCCAATCCTTTTACTACCTTCTACACCTTCTAATACTATGGATATCAGCTTCTCCCTATAGTAACCATATTCTTGATAAAGCTCATCTAGTACCTCTAGGATATTCTTGCCCTTCTTTTTATAATATGCAGCCATCTCTGCTATTAACATACTGCTAACAACTGCATCCTTATCCCTTACATGGGTTCCGTAGGTATAGCCAATACTCTCCTCATAACCAAACAAGAATGTATATTCATTGGTAATTTCCCATTCATTTGCTTTTTCACAGATAAACTTAAACCCTGTCAAGGTATCAAAGGTCTCCACTCCATATCTATCTGCTATAGCTCTACCCAAATCTCCAGTAACTAGGCTTTTAACAATAGCTGCATTCTTTGGTAGTGTTCCATTATTATACCTTGAGGATATGATGTAATTGACCAATAATGCCCCAGTTTGATTGCCATTTAGAAAGATAAAGTCATCATTTCCATTATTGACCATCATAGCAATTCTATCACAGTCTGGATCTGTAGCTATCAATATATCTGCACTTTCTTTTTTACCTAACTCCACTGCATAATCAAAGGCTTTAGGATCCTCAGGATTTGGATAACCAACAGTGGTGAAGTTGGGGTCTGGTTTTTCCTGTTCTGGAACTATTATGATATTTGTAAATCCTCTATCCTTGAGTATTCGCCTAACAGGTATATTACCTGTGCCATTGAGAGGTGTATATACCATTTTGATATCCTTATCTATATCTTCATTTATTGTCAAATCCAATAGTTCTTGATTATATTTATCATCTATTTCCTTACCAATATACTCAATTAAACCAGTTTCTATGGCTTCATCTAGGTACATTATATTGATTTCATTAAAATCCTTAATTTTGCCTATTTCGGATAATATTTCATCAGCTATTTCATCAAGGATTTGTGAACCCTCTTCCCAGTAGACCTTGTATCCATTGTAATCTCTAGGATTATGGCTTGCTGTAACTACTATACCTGATATGGTCTTTAGGTGTCTAATTGTATATGATAATATTGGAGTAGGCTTTATGTCATCAAATAAGTAAGATTTAACACCATTTGCAGCTAATACCCTAGCAGCTATTTCTGAAAATACATCTGAATACTGCCTTACATCATAAGCAATAGCAACACCTCTATCCATAGCTTCTTGCCCCCTATTTACTATGGTTCGAGCTAGCCCTTGAGTAGCCAAGGCAACGGTATACTTATTCATCCTATTGCTGCCTGCTCCAATTTTACCGCGTAAACCTGCTGTACCAAATTCTAAGTCTGCATAAAACCTATCCTCAATCTCCTTCTCATCTGATATAGCTCGCAATTCTTTCTTGGTGTCATCATCAAAATAATCACTTTCCAACCAATAAATGTATTTCTCCATATAGCTCATAATATCACCCCTTATATTCTTGTATTATATCTATACCTACCCTTAAGCAAATTTATCTAGTACACTATATAATTCATCTGCCTTAGGAGGTTCTATCACCTGTATTTTACCATCTTCAACCATATAGATTCCATCATCTATTACTTCTCCAATGATAGTCAATTGTAAGTTTTTCTCTTTGAACTCCTTCTTTAAATCATCCAATATTTCATCAGAGGCAATTATTAGCATAGAGCCACTTGAAATAAGTCTCAAAGGATTGATATCCAAAATATCGCATAATTCTCTAGTGATATCTGTTATAGGTATGGCATCCTTAAAGACCTTAATCCCTTTATGTATAGCCTTATGTGCCTCCCAGATTGCCCCTAAGACGCCTCCCTCGGTGATATCATGCATATAATTGACACCATATTTACCACTAATCTTGCCTTCATCCACCACTGATACATATTTACTATATCCTTTGCCCTCTTCAATCATATCCATATCCATCTTATCTTTAAAATACGATTCCAAATCATTTAATAGGATAGATGTACCTTCTATTCCAGCAGTCTTGGTCATTAATAGTTTATCTCCTACTTGGATATTCCCAATAACCTGGAGTCTCTCCTTCTTTATCTTGCCTATGACTGTAGTTGAGATAACTATTTTATTGACCGCATCAGTTATTTCGGTATGTCCTCCCATAATCTCAACATCCAATCCTCCAGCAGTTTCACTTACATCCTTCATTATCATTTCAATATCCTCATGTCTAGTTTCAGGTGGAGCTAAAATGGTTATCAGTATACCTATAGGGGTTCCTCCACTTGTAGATACATCATTACAAGACACATGAACAGCTAATTTACCAATATCATGCAAGGCTCCAGTGATGGGGTCAGTGGAAAGAATGGCAACTTCATCACCAAAATCTACCAATGCATTATCATAACCTATAGCTGCACCTGCTAAAATGTCATCTCTTTTATGTGTGATATATTTTAAAACTATCTTTTCCAATAATTCATTTGAGAGTTTACCTGTAACCAAATAAATGGCCTCCTAACATATAAAATCCATCAACTGTTTACTTGGATTATATATTACCGTATTTTTGTTATACAATCAATGAATCTTATACACTTATATGTATACACTTTGTTCTATCAAACTGTACACCTGACTCACTCCTTATATTTCTATACTAGATTCACAAATATTGGGGCTAAAATAACAGTCAATATACCAGCTATAGGGATAGCAAGGCCACTCATAGCTCCCTCTACCTCTCCTATTTCTAATGCCTTACTGGTTCCAACTGCATGGGCACTGGTACCAATAGCCAATCCTTTGGATATTGGATTTTTGATCTTAAATAATTTACATACAGATTCACATATTATATTTCCAAATATTCCTGTAATCATAATTGAAAGTATGGTAATGGCTTGAACACCACCTAATTCCTCTGTAACACCTACAGCAATAGCTGTCGTGATGGATTTTGGTAACATGGAAATTGTAATCATTTCGCTAAGGTCAAATATCATTGCAAATAGGAGTATAGAGATTAAGCTACTAATAGATCCTACAAGGATACTTAAAACAATAACCTTGAAGTTCTTTTTTAATATATCTATTTGCTGATAAAGTGGTATAGCTAAGCATATTGTTGCTGGGGTTAATAAAAATGTAATTAATTGTCCACCTTTATTATAGTTATCATAATCTATGTCACTAATAAGGAGTATGAGTATGATTGACACAACTGATATTAATATGGGATTAAATATGGATTTTTTGAACCTTCTATTTATCTTTAATCCTATTATGTAAGTGATCAATGTAATCATTACTCCAAAATATAGAGAACTACTTATTGTTTCTTTCACTATTCTCACCCTCCTTCTTCAATGAAAATTGTGAAAAGCGTCCTGTTATAACCATTACTATTATTGTTGTCATCATTGATATAAATAAAATCTTGGGTATATCTTGAGATATATCACTCCATATAGTCATCAAACCAACTGAAGCTGGCACAAACATCATAGGCATTATTTCTAACAAGTAATCGCCTACCTCTTTGACTCTATCCAACTTTATTATCCTGAATTGAAGACATAACAACATAATTATGAAGCCATAGATACTAGCAGGAATAGGTAAGGGTAGTAAAACATTTAAGACTACTCCAATAAAAGTAATTATTAGTATTATGGTCAATTGTCCTATTATTTTCAATGCATTACCTCCATATTGTCATTACTTTAAAAAGGCCAAAGAAATATTATCAATGGTGTACCTACTGCTAAAACCATTATATCCAAAGGTAGCCCTAATCTCCAGTAATCAGTGAATTTATATCCTCCTGGTCCCATGACCAGTAGATTGGATTGATGCCCTACAGGAGTCAAGAATGCTGATGAACATGCCACAGCTACTCCCATAAGGAAGGGATCAGGTGATAAGCCCATCGAACTAGCTAAATTAAGTGCTATTGGAGACATCAATACTGCTGCTGCATAATTACTGATAGCCTCAGTTAACGCCATAGTTATTATCATCAATATTATCATTAACCATGCTGGTGATAGATAATTTGATAAATTCAACAGTAGGCTTGCAACTGTTGATGAGGCACCACTTTTTTGAAAGGCAGTACCTAAGGGTAATAATGTGGCTAATAGTAGTATGGTAGGCCATTCAATAGCTTCATAAAATTCCCTTGGTGTTATCAGTTTAAAAACAACCAACAATAAAGCCACAGCAGCAAAAGAGACTTGAACTGGAAATACGCCTGCTGTTGTCAGTATAATAGCTACTATAAACATTCCCAATGGCATATATTGATTAAATTTCTTGGATTTCTTATTTGTTCCAACACTTAAGTTTACACTTCTTTCTGCAAGTGGTAGACAAGATAACTTATGATAAATATCCTGTAATATACTAGCAGGCGCTTGTAATAAGAGTATGTCCCCTGCTTTGAATCGGAATGTCTTCAATCTCTCAACTGATAATTCACCTCTTCTAGATACTGCGACTAAATTGACATTATATCTATTTCTAAGCTTTACCCCAACAGCAGTTCTTCCAATTAAGAGAGAATCCTCTCTCAATACTACTTCAACCAAAGTAAATTCATTGGATTTTAACAAGGGAACTGATTCCAGATAATCCAACTTTGCTCCCTTTAGAGCTACATCTGTTCTCCTTATTAAATCAGTCAATTCTGAGCTCTCAGTCTTAATTATCAGCTCATCTCCAACTTGTAGTGCTTGATTGGCTTTAGGAACTATTATATTCTGTTTGTTTCTAATGATGCTCAAAACCTCAATTTCCAGCTTATAAATATCATAGAAATCTCTAATTTTTTTACCTACCATTGATGAAGTTTCAGTTATCACAACTTCTGATAGATACTCCCCTATATTGAACAGATCATCTTCAGATTTGCTTTTTCTTATTGGTATGACCTTTGGTCCTAGAAATAGAGTCAAAGCTATTCCTAGCAATACCATTGTAATGCCTACAGGTGTAAAATCAAAAAATCCAAAAGCTTCCCCAAGGGCTTCTTGTCTATAATTGGATACTATTAGATTAGGTGGTGTCCCAATTAGAGTTACCATTCCTCCTAATAGGGAGGCAAAAGCTACTGGCATCAAAAAACTAGATGGTGAAAGCTTGTTATCCTTAGCAACCCTTAGTGCTACTGGTGAAATCAATGCTAGAGCCC